>NZ_JAPWCA010000003.1:0-159753 GCF_041433725.1 Gemella sp. 27098_8_155 | reverse complement strand
CCAGGATCAAACTCTCCAAATAAATTTGTTAGCTTGATTAGCTCATTAAAAAGTTTTATAGTTTCTTTTTAAAACTGTCCTTTTTTGGAATTAACGTTGACTTAATTCGTTTAGTTTTCAATGTTCAAATCGTTGCGATTAACAACTTTTATATTTTAACATTTTTAAAATTCTTTGTCAAGTCTTTTTTAAAATTTTTTTTAAAAATGTTTTTTTGTCTTCATCGGAAGACTTAACTATTTTATCATTTCTTCGAATGTTTGTCAAGAAGTTTTTTTTTTTTTTTTAAAACTTTTTAACCGTTTACTTCGTTGAAATAATTGATGTTGTCTTTTCTTTAAGACTTTTTTTATTTTACCATTTCTTTTTTATTTTGTCAAGAAGTTTTTTCAATTTCTTAACATTTATTATTTTGAAATGTTTTATTGTTCGTCTTCTCTATCAGAAGACTTTTACTATTCTATCATTTAGTTCTAATTATGTCAAGCTTTTTTAAAAACTTTTTTAAAAAGAATTTATATTAATAGTTATCCTCCATCAGAAGACTTTTACTATTCTATCATTCTAGTTTGATTATGTCAACATATTTTTTAAGTTTTTTCTTTTTTTAATCAGTTAATCATTTAATAATTGTAAAAGAGAATACTATTCTACTATAGTATCCTCTTTTCTCTGCTTTATTTTCTTCTATATATTGTAAAAATCAAATACTGTAACAGGAAGATTACGTTTATGCTCTGATTTTAAATAGTGCCCTTCTATTATCTTTCTAATATCATCAGGTACATTTTTACCTTCTAAATAGTCATCTATATCATCATATGTTACACCTAGGGCTACTTCATCCGCTAAAGCCGGTCTATCTTCTTCTAAATCTGCAGTTGGTTTTTTCAAATATAAGTGTTCTGGACAATCTAAAGCTTTTAATATTGCCTTACCTTGTCTTTTATTTAATCTATATAATGGTACAATATCCGCTCCACCATCACCGTGTTTTGTAAAAAATCCTGTAATTGCTTCTGCTGCGTGATCTGTTCCAACAACTATACCTTTATTCATTGTAGCAATTGAATATTGAGCTTTCATTCTTTCTCTTGCCTTCTCATTTCCTTTAGCAAAATCAGAAATTTCTACTCCTGCTTTTTTTAACGAATTTACACTAGCATCTACTGCGTCCTTAATATTCACTGTATATACCTTATCAGGATTTATAAATTGCAATGCATCATTACAATCGGCTTCATCAAATTGCTCACCATACGGAAGTCTTACTGCAATAAAAGTATATTCTTCTCCCATTTCTTCTTTCAGTTCATTAATAGCCATTTGACATAACTTACCACATAACGTTGAATCTTGACCACCCGATATACCTAAAACAAGACTTCTTATAAAACTATTTTTCTTTATGTAGTCTTTTAAAAAGTTAATAGACAGTCTAATCTCCTCATCAACATTAATTTCAGCTTTACATCTTAATTTTTTTATTACTTCTTGTTGTAATGTCATATTCTCACCTATTAATTTGATTTTTTTGTTACTTTTTTCAATATTGTATTTCTATTTTCCCAACATTCTGTACTTAAATCCACCGGATAGAACTCAGGGTTTAATAATCGTAAGTACTCATTCCATAGTAGTTTTTTATTTTCTTTAAAGTATTCTGCACTTTCTTGTACTGTTGGAACTTCATAGATTTGCTTTCCATCTTTAAAAATATCTACATGTAGATCTCTTGCTTCAAAGTTTTTAACTTCTTTTTCTAAATAGGTGTGTGTCGGGTGGAATAATTTTATACTTGGCTCTGCACTTACATCTTCTTTTTCTAGGGCAATGTAATCACCTGCTGCCATTCCTGTATCTTTATTTATTATTCTATAAACTTTTTTAATACCTGGAATAGTTAATTTACCTGGATTTTCTGAAACTTTTAGTCTATCAATCATCTCTCCGTTAGAATTTTCTAAACATGCAAGTTTATACACTGCACCCAATGCTGGATTATCGTAAGCAGTTATAAGTTTAGTTCCAACACCCCATGCATCAATTCTTGCACCTTGTTGTTTAAGGTGAGTAATTGTATCTTCATCTAAATCATTAGAAGCCACTATTTTAGCATTTGGATAACCCGCTTCATCTAGCATTTTTCTGGCAGCTTTTGAAAGATATGCGATATCTCCTGAGTCTAATCTAATACCTAAGAAATTAATTTCATCTTTCAATTCATCTGCAACTTTAATAGCTGTCGGAATTCCTGAACGTAATGTATCATAAGTATCAACTAAGAAATAGCAATCTTTATGTGCCGCAGCATATTTTTTAAATGCAATTTCTTCATCTTCATACGCTTGAACGAATGAGTGAGCATGCGTTCCACTACATGGAATATTAAATAGTTTTGCTGCTTTTACATTACTTGTCGCTTCAAATCCACCAATTACAGAAGCTCGAGTCCCCCATATTGCTGCATCAAATTCATGAGCACGACGTGTTCCGAATTCCATACAAACTTCATCTGGACATAAGTGTTTAATTCTGGCAGCTTTTGTCGCTATTAAGATTTGATAGTTAACTATATTTAATATAGCAGTTTCCATAATTTGAGCTTGAATTAGAGGTGCCTCAATTCTTAGAAGAGGTTCATTCCCGAAAACAATCTCTCCTTCTTGCACACAACGGATATTACCTGTGAACTTCATTTTGCTCAGATAATCTAAATAATCCTCTGCATAACCTAATTCACGTAAAAAATCTATATCTGATTCAGAGAATTCAAACGAGTTCACATAATCAATAATTTTGGCAAGTCCAGCGAACACTGCATATCCTCCACCAAAAGGTATCTTTCTAAAATACACATCAAAATACGATTTTCTCTCATGTATTCCATCTTTGAAATACGCATATCCCATGTTAATTTGATAAAGGTCGGTATGCAATGCATCACCTTGATATTTATTCATAATTTCCTCCGATTTATGTATCATTAAATTTATTATCTATATATTAACATTTTAACAACTTTTTAACAAATATTTATACTTAAATATACACAATTAAATACTACTAAATTAACCCTTATATGTCTATACATTACGTATATTAACTATTCATACTGTTAACAATGAAAAGTATTTTTCTATAATATATTTTTTAAAATTCTACTCAATATAAAAAAGAAGTAACAAGTATTACTACCCGTTACTTCTTCGATTATTAGTGTTTGAATTTCTATTGGTTGCTCTTTGAGTTTGATTTTTCTCATTATTATTAGCGACTTCTTCATCTTTATCTTTATCATTTTCAGAAGATCTATCTTCCAATTTCTTTGTATCGCTAGTCTTTTTCGTATCATTAGTTTTCTTATCCGTTGTTTTGCTATCTTCCGCTTTAGTAGATTTCTTATCATCTTTTTTTGCTAACTCAGGAATTTTACTATCATCAATTCGTCCATTATTGTCTTCTATTTTTTCTAAATTACCATCCATAATAGATTTTATTGCAGCTTGAAGAAAGTTCTCCTGTAATGGAATATTAAAAATTAATTCACCTTGATAACTAAGACCATACTCTTGTCTTACCAAATCAGTAATAAAATATGGATCTTTTAACTTATCAATCACTAGCTCGTTAACTTTATTTTCTTTATCTAGATTTTCAATCATTTTATTCTGCTCTGCTAATTGCGAATTAATTTGTTTTTTATCACGTATGTACAGAAATGTTTGCAACAATGTTACAGATAATGCAAAAGTCATAATAACTAATATAATAAACTTACGTCGTTTTCTATATTTTGCCTTAGCTTTTAGCACATCTTTTTTAAATTGGCTATTCTGTTCTCTCATTTTCTAGTTCTCTTGATTTTTCTGAAAGAATTTTAAACATTTTTGTTGCATCTTCTTTTTTAGTGCTGTCTTTTAATTCTAACACCTCATACTCTACTTCTTTTTTCGCAAAATAAATAGTAATTTTATCCCCTATTTTTAAAGTACTAGATGGTTTTGCTTTTTTACCATTAATAGCTATGTGCCCTTCTGATGATATCTCATTAGCAACTGTTCTTCTCTTAATAATTCTTGATACTTTTAAAAATTTATCCAAACGCATTTAATCACCCCTAAATATTAGTACATTCTATTATCACATATTTACTTACTTTTCGCAAATAAAATCCTCGATAAATATTTCAAATTTTAAAATCCGCTATTTTATCCTATAAAAAACGAGAGCGACTTAAAATCTTGATTCCACAGAAATCAATACCTCTAAGTCAACTCTCTACATTTGTTAAAGTATTAAAGATTTAACAAACTACTTTATTATCATGAGTAGAATAATCCTACTATGCCCAGTTTCCATCTTTGAAAATAGCTATTTCTTTACCATCTTCTGTGTAACCAGTAATATTTGTTGTTGCTTCTCCTATCATAAAATCAACGTGAATTAAACTATCGTTAGCTCCCGCTTCTGCTAATTGTTCATCAGTCATTTCAGGACCACCTTTAACACATGTTGGATATGCTTTTCCTAACGCAATATGACAAGCTGCATTTTCATCAAATAATGTTTCTAAGAATAATATTTTCGTGTTAGATATAGGAGAATCAAATGGAACTAAGGCCATTTCCCCAATTCTTCTTGCCCCTTCATCAGTGTCTAATAAATTCTTAAGAACATCATAACCACGTTCTGCCCCGAAATCTACTACTTTACCATTTTCAAATTTTAACCAGAAATTATCAATTAGTACTCCACCGTAGTTTAATGGTTTTGCATTATATACAATCCCACTAGTTTCATCTTTGTGAGGCATTGTAAATACTTCTTCAGTTGGAATATTAGCTACAAAACGATCAGCCTTTTTAGCATAACTTCCCGCACTTTGCCAAATATGATTTTTCGGAAGTCCTACATATAAGTCTGTTCCTAAATCATTTGTAATATGTAGTTTCACCAATTCATTTTCATGTAAGAATTTAGCTTTTTCATCTAGAACTTTAATATGTTCTTCCCAATCTGCAACTGGGTCATCTCCAGTTGAACGACAAGCACTTAGAATTTGATCCCAAAGTTTTAAGTATGCTTCTTCATCACCTAGTTCAGGATATAGTCTTTTCGCCCATCCAACTGTTGAAGCAGACACAACACACCAAGGGCATTCGTCACTCATGATAGATTTCATGTAGTTACGCATCGCTTTAGAACGACCTACCATAGAAGCTTTTAATTTTGCACTATCTACTCCCGCTAACCCATCTGGATCATCACCGATAATAGATAAGAATGCTGCTCCTCCATCTAGCTCATCTTGATATTTGTCAATGTACCATTGTCCTACCGTACTTAGAGTTTCTTCCGTTTGATAATTCAAGTGTAATTTTGTTAACTCTTGATCACGCCATTCTACAGACACTCTTTTAGCCCCTAATTCATAGCATGCTTCTACTACTTTAGCAACAAAATCACGTGTTTCTGTACTAGCTCTAACTAAAACTGGTTGATCTTTTTGAATATTTAATCCAACTTTAGCTATAAGTTGTGCATATTTTTTTAATTGTATGTTTAAATCCATATGATTTACCTCGATTTTTAGACTAAATTTTGAAATAATCGCTAAATTTATTTCAATAATATATATTATACCACTTTTTATAAAATATTAGTAGAAGGTTCCAAGCGAACTTGAAACCTCCTGTTAAAATTATACTTCTCTAGTAGCTTGTTTTAGCCATTCTAATTCTTCACCTTCAAAGTGTGGTGCTAAAACTTCAAATACTTTTTTATGATAATTGTTCAATTCATATTTATCTTCACTTGTAAGAATAGATACATCAATAGCTTCTAAATCCCAAGGAACAAAAGTCATTACTTCAAATTCTAAGAATTGACCATATTCGTTTTTAACAGTATTTCTAATAATTAATTCATTTTCTAAACGAATACCATGTGAACCTGAAATATATAATCCTGGTTCATTAGTCATAGTCATACCATGTTTAAATGGCTCTGATGCACGATAAATTCCCCAGTGGATTCCTTGAGGTCCTTCGTGAATATTTCCTAGGTATCCTACCCCATGTCCAGTACCATGGTTGAAGTTTTCATAATCATACCATAATGGAGCACGAGCAAATAAGTCTACGTTTGCCCCAGAAATACCTTCCATGAATTTAAGTCTTGACAGACGTAAGTGACATTGAAGTACTCTAGTATAATCTCGTTTCAATCTATCACTAACTTCACCCATAGCTGTTGTACGAGTAATATCAGTTGATCCTTCTTCATAGTGTGCACCAGTGTCAGTTAAGAAGAAAGTACCAGTGCGTAATGGAATAGATGTTTCTTTAGAAGATGAGTAGTGTACGATTGCCCCATTTTCCGCATGTCCACAAATTGGCGCGAAACTTGGGCAGATAAATCCACCTTGTTCTTTTCTGAATTCTACAAGTTTATCAGATGCAGAAAGTTCATCTTCTTGCTCACTAATACCTTGTTTAACTAATTGTTTTAACCAATAGATAAATTTAGTATGAGCAATACCATCTTTTACGTGAGCTTTAATTGTGTGTTGTAATTCAACTTCATTTTTTATAGCTTTCATTAGAATTGTAGGATTTCTACGTTCTACTAATGTAATTTCTTTTGGAATATTGTTGAATACTGCATAGTTTAAGCAATCTGGGTCAACTAAAACAACGTCATTTCCTGAGAATTTTTTCACATCTTCGTAAACATTATTGTAAGGTTTAATATTTACATTGTTTTCAGCTAGGTGTTTTTTGATTTCATCTGATAATTTTCTTTCATCAACATATAAATCTACTTTATCTTCATAAACAACAGCATAACTTAATAGTAATGGGAAGAAATCTACATCCATACCACGAATATTTAATAACCAGCCAATGTCATCAAGAGTAGTAATAACATGGATATTCGCTCCAACTTCACTCATTTCTTTACGTACTCTTTCAAGTTTACTAGCAACAGATTCCCCAGCACGTTCCAAGTTTAAATAAAACGCAGGTGCTTCCGATAACGATGGACGATCTGTCCAAATTTCATCTACTAAATCTACTTCATATTTTACAGTAGCATTTTTGCGTTTTAATCTTGTAGCAAGGTTTTTACCTTCCCCAAAAGTTACTACACGGCCATCGAATCCTAACACACCATTTTCTGGAGTATTTTCTGTGATAAATTCTGCTATAGTTGGAACTCCTGGTTCACGCATTTTTTGTAATTCGATACCAGTTCCTTCTAATTGTTTTTCACCTTGTAAGAAATAACGACCATCTGTCCATAACCCTGCAAAGTCTTTAGTTACTACCAATGTCCCTGCAGACCCTGTGAATCCACTCATGAACGCACGAGCTTTGAAATGTTCCCCTACATATTCACTATTATGAAAATCAGCTGTAGGAACCATATAGACATCAATTCCATTTTTTTCCATTAATTCTCTTAGTTGAGCTATTCTTTCTTTTACTGCCATTTCCCTTACTCCTTTGTTATTTGTATTATATTTTCTGCAACTTTTAAATTTAGATGTAGCAGTTACATTTTTTACTACATTTATTTAATTATTACACTTATTATTCTATCATATAATGAAGCGTTTTTCATTATCAATACAAGTCATTAGTTATATTTTTTATTAAACTTACAACTTTAATATGTTAGATTTAATTAAACAATTAAACTCGAATCATCATTTTCATGTTTAACTATCATCTATACTATTTTAATAGTTCTTTAAAGTAATCAGTCGATCTAACTAAAGAATCTACGATTGCAGGTTCTCCTGATGAATGACCTGATACAACAATATCTAATTTACAATTATTTAATTTTTTACTTAATTCATATGCTCCTATAGCACGACAGTCAACGTCATAACGACCATGAGCTATTGTAGTTGGAATATCTTTAATAACATCAATATTATTTAAAATCCAATCGTCATCATCCCAGAACATATTATTCATCCAGAAATGACATTCAATTGTCGCCATAGAAATAGCATAATTGATTTCACCAAAACTTTGTTCTAGATTTGGATCAGGGTATAATGTTACTAAGCTTCCTTCCCACATACTCCATTCTTTTGCTGCTACTTCTCTCGTTTCTCTATCTTCACTTGTAAGTCGTTTATAATATGCACGAATCATATCATGACGTTCTTCTTTTGGAATAATACTTTCGTATCTTTCAAAAGATTCAGGATGTATATTACTTGCTCCACCTTTTTCATAAATCCAAAGTATATCTTCCCTACGACCTAAGAATATTCCACGTAATACTAATCCTAAAACACGTTCAGGATGTTTAATCGCATAACAAAGTGATAAAGTAGAGCCCCAACTACCACCGAATACTAGCCATTTATCAATATTTAAATCTTCTCTAATTTTTTCAATATCTTCAATAATGTGCCAAGTATCATTATTTTCTAAACATGCGTGAGGTGTAGATTTTCCACTTCCACGTTGGTCAAATAATATTATACGATAAAACTCGGGATCAAAGTATTGTCTGCAACTCGGTGCAGTTCCACAACCAGGACCTCCATGTAAAAATACTACAGGTACTCCATTAGGATTACCACTTTCTTCATAATAAATTGTATGTGTGTCATCTACTTTCAACATTTTAGAGAAATTCTCTTTAATAGCAGGATATAATGTTCTTAATTCCGCCATAATGACACCTCCTTTTGCATTTTTTCTTACAATTTAATTTTAACATATAATTTATATTTTTTCATTATTAATAAAAAATAAAATTTTATATTTTACTATTTTATAAATGAAATATTTTTTAGTGAATTTAGTTATAATACAATAAATAAAAATATTTCATAATTTTACAATACAACTACAAAAATCTATTTATATCGTTATATAAATGATTTAGATTTTATAAAATTATTTATTAGACGATAAAAAATAAGTAGAAATAAAATTCCTACTTATTTTTTATTTGTTTTATTCTTCTACTAGTGTTTCACCTTCACGTAATTCTACAAGAGAAGCTAGTTTTTTCTCGAATAAGAATACTAAAACGGCTACAACTACACAGACAATACCAATTCCTAATGAAAGTTTAATAATTGGTACTTCTGCAATTGCCGCATATAGAAGCCCATATCCTTTTGCAGCACCGAATGTTGCTACAATCCATACAGCCATCATAATTGATAGGATATGTTTTGGAGAGTATTTAGATACGAATGAAGCTCCAAGTGGAGAGAAGAACATCTCAGATACACTTAGTACAATGAAGAATAACACTACCCAAAGAATACTAGCTTTTTGAGTTTCTGGAGCTCCCACTCCACGACTAAATTCAGTTAATGCTAATACCCCAAATGTTGTTCCAAGAAGGAATAACGCAATAGATGCTTTTTTGTATAAGCTCCAGTCTCCTTGTGGACGAGTAGCAAGTTTATACCATAAAGCTCCTAAGATTGGACCTAAAACGATACAAGCTAATCCATTAATAGAATCTAACCAAGATGTTGGCACTGTAAATGTTCCTAACTTATCATCAATGAATTTTGGCATATAATCGTATAAAATTACGTATGTTAAATACCAGAATGTCCAGAAAACAACAGATAATAATGAAATAATTATGATTGAGTACACACGACGAACTTCGTATTTTTCTAATGAACGGTGTACTTTAGGTTTATTATCTTCATGTTTGTGTTCACCTTGAGCAAAAGGATGTTTCCCTGCATCCCCAAGAGATTTATAACCTAAAACGAACCAAATTGCTCCAATAATACAAATTAGACCTGCAAGTTTAAAACATTGTAAGTATCCGTTTGAGCTTGCTGTAGCAAGTTTTAAATATATAACCCCTACGAATGTTGTTCCAATAAATGATCCGATATTAATAAATGAATACATTGTTGAAAAAGCATCATCTTTACGTTTTTCATCACCTTCGAACAATTGCCCTACAACTGCTTGAAGATTACCTTTGAAAAACCCTGTTCCTAAAGAAACTAGAACAATCATAACCCAAAGAGCCGAATAAGAACCTACAAATCCTGCATATCCATATCCTAACCCCATCAATACAAGTCCAAGCGGAATCAAGTATCTTGCCCCTACAAATCTGTCTGCAATAAAACCAAACAGCACCGGCGCCAAATATGTAAAGGCTACAATATTAGATTGCATTGCTGCACCCTCTACCTTACCTAAACCAAGTCCACTTTCTCCCATTCCTCCAGCTATTACTGCTACAGTTACATATGTATATAGTAGCCAACGAGAAGAATAGTATGCACATCGTTCAAAAGCGAACGTGATTGAACTCATATAGAAACTCCACGGTTTACCTTTTTTAACCGCTACTTCTGACATAAAAACCCCTTCTTTCTTTAGTGATTAACCACCATTTTTTCTTTATTATATCACAACATATTTTATCATTCAACTATTTTCCGGAAAACGTTACAGATATTCTCATAATCGCTATTGTATTTACTTATTGTAAATGATATAATTATATTAAAGTTCATAATATTTTTAAAGGAGTTGTATAATATGAAACTTTCAAGAACTAATAAAATTTTATCTAAAATGAAAGAACAAGGGATTAACCAAGCACTTATTAGTGACTCTTATTCAATCTTCTATTTAACAGGACACCTAGAACATCCAGGTGAAAGATTTTATGCAGTACTTCTTGATGAAAATGGGAACCATAAACTTTTCATCAACGCTTTATTCCCACTGGATAAAGATTTAGGTTTAGAAAAAGTAGTTTATTCTGATACTGATAAACCTATAGAAATTCTATCAAAATCTATACCTAACGGTTCTGTTGTTGGTATTGACAAAGTTCTTCCAGCTAGATTTTTACTACCACTGATGGATTATTTACCAGAAAGTAAATTCGTCGATGTATCTCAAATCGTTGACCGCGTTCGTATGATTAAAGATGAAGAAGAAAAAGAACTTATGCGTCGCGCTTCTCTTCTAAACGACGAAGCTTGTCAACGAGTTATCAATAGTATTTCTGCTGAAAAATCTGAAAAAGATATTGTAAAAGATCTACTTGAAATCCACGAAGATTTAGGGGTTGAAGGTTTATCATTTGATCCAATCATCGGATATGGTGCTAACGGAGCTAATCCTCACGGAACAGTTGGTGATAGATATCTAAAACCTGGCGATTCAATCATCATCGATATGGGGGGAATTAAAGATAACTACTGCTCTGATATGACACGTACTGTATTTTGGAAACAACCAAGCGAAAAAGCTCGCGAAGTATTCGAAACAGTATTAGAAGCACAAAAACGTGGTGTTGCACTAGTTAAACCAGGTGTTAGATTCTGTGATATAGATGCAGCTTGTCGTGACTATATCACTGAAAAAGGTTATGGAGAATTCTTCACACACCGTACAGGACACCACATCGGTCTTGAATGTCACGAGTACGGAGATATTTCAAGTGTTAACGAAACTAAATGTGAACCTGGAATGATTTTCTCTATTGAACCAGGTATCTATCTTCCTGGAGAATTCGGTGTTCGTATCGAAGACCTTGTTCTTGTTACAGAAGATGGTTGCGAAGTATTAAATAAACTTAACAAAGAACTAGTTGTTATCGGGGAGTAACTAGTTAATATTGTAAGGGAAATCACTATTTAATAGGAATTTAAATTTGTAACGAATAATTGTAAAAAAGCATTGTATAGCAATACACTAATAACTTAACTCATAAAAAATAATAACTATAGTATAAAAGACGACTGATAAATTTATCAATCGTCTTTCTTTTATTATTCAAAATGTTTCTTTAAGAACTCTCCTACAATTTTCCAGTATTGTTCTCGATATTTTCTTTCTGCTTGAACGTGTTTCATACCAGGAAAACTATGAAATTCTTTTTCTGAAGTTATTAAATTATAAGCTTCTTTACCATGTTCTAAAGGAACAAAACCATCTTCCTCCCCATGTAATACTAATGCTGGAAGTTTCGTTTCTTTCAAACCTTTCGTCGCGTCTACATCTCCAAAGAAGTATCCCGCACGAATTTTAGTTACTGTATTCGCTGCTGGAATAACTGGGAAACTTGGTAAATTAAATAATTTTTTTAATTGATAAGTAAACTCTACTTTCAAATTCACATATCCACTATCTTCTATAAAAGTTTTTACATTTGATGGTAAGTTTTTACCTACTGCATTCATTACAGTAGCAGCTCCCATACTAATTCCAAATAACGCTGTATCAGCATTATTATTTTCAGCTGATATTTTCTTCACCCAATTAACTAGGTCATCAGAATCATAGCCACCCATTGAGATAAAATCACCCTCACTATTACCATGAGCAATTAAGTCTGGGGCAAAAACACTATATCCCATATCATAGAATTTTTTAATATAGTTAGCCATTTTCTTAGCATCACTAGTATATCCGTGAACTACAAAGATCCACTTCTTAGCAGCGGGATTAACAAACTTATAACCTACCAGCTTGTTCTTGGTAACAGACTCCATTTCTGTAACTTGTTTTGTCTCATCAAACCACTTGTTTATGGTTGTTTTATCCTCTTTACTACCATCACTATCTTGATTTACTATACCACTTTTATCAACTTTCGGATTCAACCCAAAGTTATAGAAATAATTTCCAACAAAACCAAATGCAACAACTAAAACAATTAGTAATGTTGCCAATATTTTTTTAAAATGCTTTTTCACTTTCGTCTACCTTTCATTTTCAACTTCAATAAAACTATTATACTATTGCTTCTAATAAAAGTAAACAAAAAATAACACCAATAGAGACTTCTAATATCTCTATTGATGCACTTTTTATTATTCTATTCCGTATTTTTCTTTAATAGCATCTGCTACAACCATGCCTGTAAACCATGCCACCATTAAATTATATCCACCGATTTCTCCATGTAAATCTAGTATCTCACCCGCGAAATATAAATTCTCTATTTTTTTGTGACTACAAGTTTTCGGACTTACTACTTTTAAATCTACTCCTCCCGCAGTTGTAAATGCGTATTCTAAAGGCATCGTCTTAACATCAATTAATTCATAACGTTTGATTTTCGTTACAAACTTCCTTAACTCCTTCTTACTAACATTTTCTGGGAAATATTTTTCTATCATAAAATTGTAAAAGCTCTTAGGTAATTTCCCTTGTAGGAATTTATTATCTTCCCACAATTTAGCAAATAGTTCCTCTTCATTTAGTTCAGGATAAAAATCCAAGTAAAACTTATCTTCAGGATGCCTTGCTACAAACTCACCCATAGATATTGATAACGGACCACTTAATCCTTTATGTGTAAACAACAAATCTCCGCTTCTTTCATTTTTCTTATGGAACATCCTTACATTTTGCAGTGCAACTCCTGATAACTCTGTAAAATCTTCAAATACTAAGGCTACCTCACTAGGATATATTTTCGTAATCTTAACCCCGTGTTTTTTCAGAATTCTATGTAGTGAACCATCACTTCCACTCTGAGGGTATGTTTTTCCACCTGCACACACTACGATATTCTTTCCGTAATAAGTATCTACATTTGTTTTTACACCAACTAATTTATCATCTTCAAATACTAAGTCTTCTACCTTTTCCTTATAGTTAATCTTTGCATGGTCTATTTTAAAAGCATTAACTACATCTCTAGCCTTCTCACTAGCTGGATATAATCTTCTATTTTCTTGTTTTAATTTCAAATTATGTTTATCAAAAAACTTCTTAACATTATATTTATGATACGCACTTCTTAAAAATCTACCATTATGCACAGCGGCTACAAAATCTTCAGCATTATCGCTACTCATAACATTACAACGCCCATTTCCTGTTAAAAGTAATTTTATCCCCGCTCTTCTATTTTGCTCAAGAACCAGAACTTTCAAACCACTATCATTAAGCCTATCAGCTATCATAAGCCCCGCACTACCAAGACCTATTACAATTACATCATATTTCATCTTAAATCTCAACTTTCTCTTATAAAATCAAACATCATCTAATTATAACACGTAATGATTTAGTTTCAAATTTTTCCTTATGGAAATTATAATAAGATTATTTACTATAGTTAAAATTTCTTAAATCTCCTCCTTCTTATTGGAATTTTTCCTTATTTTGTAATATACTAGAGTGTATATGTTTAGAATTATTTTCTCATTCATTCATTATGAACTGAATAGTGGGCTAACATTATTCTAAACAAGTTTGAAATAAAGGATTGAAATAATGAAACTAAAAAAAATTAGTATTTTGATTTTACTTCTTGTTTTCTTAATTCCAAACTTCACAAAAGCTGAAGATAACTTCCTAGATAATAATGCGGTAATTGATTTTAGCGACGTTAATTCTCATCTAGTTGTTTCGGAATTAAATACTGGAAAAATCATTTCTAAACGTGGAGAAAATGAAAAAGTATCAGTAGGTAAACTTCCTAACTATCTTGCACTTTACCTACTTGCTGACAATTTAAAAAATAATAAAATAACATTAGATTCAAAAATTGATATTAAAAATAGTGATGATATATTAACTAAATATAAATTTGAATCAGCTATTACCGTTAAAGATGCTATCTTCTTATTAGAAAATGAAGCGTCAAATGGTCTTAACCAAGCAATCTTTAGTCATTTCAATATCGATATTACAAAAGCTAAGGATATACTTGCAACTATGTCTCTTAACGATACAAAACTAGAGACTTTTGATAACAACAGTTCTACTAATATTAGTACTGCGAAAAATATTTCATATCTGACTAGTTTAATATTAAAAACTTATCCAGAAATAACAGAAATAACAAAAAATCCAGAACACACACTTGCTACTGGAGAAAAAATTAAAAATAGTGTTGAGTTTAAAGAATCTGATAAATTTAGAGTTTTAGGACTAGATTATTCTGAAAAGAACAGCGTTACATATGCATATAGCGGTAATACTAAACTTATCATTACTGTGCTAAACCAAAGTGATGATAAAGCTGCTTATTTTGATAAACTTCAAAAATCTTATGACTACTTATTTACAAACTATCAATATAAACTAGCACTTAAAGCTGGTACTTATACAATAAATAATGAAAAAATTACCTTCAATGAAGATATTTATGATTTATTCTATGAAAAACATTCTATAAAAGATGTAACATATTTACTAATGAATAAGAAAATACTTCTTTTCCAAAAATATGAAACTACATCTGCAAATGAAGGAACAGTTTTTTCTGAGTTCGCCTCTAATAACAACACTGGTACATTCGATAAAGTTAAGTCAAACTTTATCAACGATGAGAACTTTGATAAAAAAGATAACTACGAAAAAACTACTATTGTTATAGATCGTACGAAGTACTTTGCTACTGGTATACTGGCAATATATACACTTGTTTTTGCAGCACTATACGTTATGAGACAAGTGGTTAGAAAGGATTAGATATGGAGCAAAATAATTTAGTTTTTGAAGTAGAAGGTGCTATTTACGAACTTGTCTACAATTTTAAAGATGCCTTCCAAAAAGAAACGTTTGAAGAGAAATTAGTAGACGTTTTAAAAAATAAACCCTATATTGTCGGAGATATTTCTCATGAAAAACTACGACTTACTGGATTTATTTTAACAAAGGATAACAATAATCCTAAGAACATAAACAACCTTGAAGATTACATTCTAGAATACTGTAATTTTGGAGCACCGTTCTTTGTAGTAAAAAAACGAAACTCATAAAAGAAATAAGGCTGACCCAAAAGTCATAAAATTTAACAAAGTGTATATGAGAACTCATAGACGCAGTGGTTTATTGATATCTAAATTCGCTTTATAAAAGCTTTTTAGATATCTAATAAACTGCGCGGGGGTGACTCGACAAAATCGATTTCTACGAAATCACGATTTTTGAGTCACTCCCATTTTTCTATATAAACTTAGCGCATACAGCTTCTGGAACAGTAATCTCTGAATCAACAACTGTTAACTGTCCTGTCGTTTTATCTATTCGATATACAGTAATCGTTCCACTATTTTCATTCGTCGCTAGCGCAAACTTATTATCTTTTGATAAATCAAAATCTCTAGGCCCTTTACCAAAAGTACTAATAGTTTGAATTTGTTTTAATCCATCTTTAGTATTTTCAAAAACAACTATCGCATCTTGTCCTCTGTTAGAAACATATATATACTTATTGTCATTTGAAATTTTTATCGCACTACCTTTATTTTCTAGTGTAAACCCTTCTGGTAATGTAGAATAATATGTTGGATTAGCTAAATTCCCCTTTCCATCATAATCAAATGTAATTATTTCACTAGTAAGTTCCGTCATTACAAAAGCTTGTTTTTCATCACTACTAAATACTATATGACGAACTCCACTTCCATCTTTAGCTTTAAAAGTAGCTACTTTTTCTAGAACTCCCTCATTAAGTTTATACGATGTAATTTCATCAGTTCCTAAATCACATGAGAAGACATACTTTTCACTTGGAGTAAAGCCAGAGAAATGAACATGGGGTTTTTCTTGTCTTTCATGTACTCCACTTCCTTCATGATGGTCAGTCGATAGAAGTTTTACTAATTTCCCATTTTCAACAGAGTAACTATCAATTGTACCTAAATGATAGTTGGCTGATAATAAAGTATTTTTCTCTGAGTTCAATTCCACATAACAAGGAGGATTTCCTTCTTGAGCTACTGATGTTAATTCTTTCAAGTTACCATTCTCTTCAACCTCAAAGCTAGAAACAGCTCCTTTTCCATCTACTCTAGATACACTATATAAATACTTGTTATCATTAGATAATGCTAAATACGTTGGATTGTCAACCTTTGCTGTATTTCTAACTTCTAATACTTTCCCTTCTTCTGATAAGTCTACTAAGTATATCCCTTCACTGTCTTGTTTTGTATATGTTCCAATATATGCTCTTACCATTATTTTTCCTCCTACTTTCTATATATTAATTATAACATTTTCCAAAAAATTTTTATAAAATTTTCTCTCACCTATTATTCGTATAAACCAAAATTATCATTTTTTTTGAAAACTAAAAATCCTGTTTTACGGATTTTTCATCATTTTCATAAAGTTAAAATTCGTTTTTTGTTGTTTTTTTGTCAAAAAATCAATTTTTCAAAGAAAAAAACTCCAAAAATTCTAACATTTAAGATTTTACATATCTCAAACTTCTTGTTATAATAGACTATATTAATTAAAGTATATTTTAGGAGGAAAACCGTGAAACACGAATTTATATTAGTTCTTGACTTTGGTAGTCAATATAACCAACTTATCACTCGTCGTGTACGTGAACTTGGTGTATATTCTGAACTACATGACAATGAAATTTCTATAGAAGAAATCAAAAAAATGAACCCTAAAGGAATCATCCTTTCAGGTGGACCAAACTCAGTTTACGAAGAAAACTCTCTTACTATTGATGATGAAATCTTCAACCTAGGTATCCCTGTACTAGGAATTTGCTACGGAATGCAACTTATGCAACACAAACTAGGAGGAAAAGTAGAATCTGCAACAAGTAGAGAATACGGAGCTCACAATGTTGATGTAACTCCAGGAGCTAAACTATTCGAAGGCACTCCTGCTTCTCAACAAGTATTAATGAGTCACTCTGATAAAGTAGTTGAACTTGCTGAAGGATTCAAAGTTGTCGCAACAAGTGATAACTGCCCAATCGCAGCCGCTGAAAATGTAGAGAAAAACTTCTACTGCTTCCAATTCCACCCAGAAGTGCGTCACTCTGAATACGGTTATGACTTAATTAGAAACTTCATCCGTAACGTGTGTAACTGTACTGGCGATTGGACAATCCAAAACTTCATTGATGAGAAAATCGAAGAAATTCGTGCAGAAGTTGGAGATCAAAAAGTTCTTTGTGCGTTATCTGGTGGTGTAGACTCATCAGTTGTAGCTGCCCTACTAGACAAAGCAATCGGTGATCAACTTATCTGTATGTTTATCGACCACGGTTTACTTCGCAAAGGTGAAGCTGAAGCTGTAATGAACACATTCAGTAAAGAAATCGAAGGTGGATTCAACATGAATCTTATTAAAGTCGATGCTAAAGATAGATTCTTAGGAAAACTTAAAGGGGTAAGTGATCCAGAACAAAAACGTAAAATCATCGGAAATGAATTCGTTTATGTATTCGATGAAGAATGTGCTAAACTACATGACGTACCATTCTTAGCTCAAGGTACTCTTTACACTGACGTTATTGAATCAGGAACTAAAAACGCTCAAACAATCAAATCTCACCACAATGTAGGTGGATTACCAGAAGATATGCGTTTTTCTCTAATCGAGCCTCTTAACACTCTATTCAAAGATGAAGTTCGTGCATTAGGAGAAGCTCTTGGTCTTCCTCATGAAATTGTTTGGCGCCAACCATTCCCAGGACCTGGACTTGGTATTCGTGTCCTTGGAGAAGTAACAGAAGAAAAACTTCAAATCGTACGCGACAGTGACTTCATATTACGTGATGTTATCGCTAAACGCGGATTAGAAGGCGAAATTTGGCAATACTTCACATGTCTTCCAGACATTCGTTCAGTAGGAGTTATGGGAGATGTACGTACATACGACTACACAGTTGCAGTTCGTGCCGTAACAAGTATCGACGGTATGACAGCAAGCTGGGCTCACATTCCATTTGAAGTACTAGAAGAAATCTCAGCTCGTATCGTAAACGAAGTTGCTCACGTTAACCGCGTAGTCTACGACATTACTAGTAAGCCACCAGCAACTATTGAGTGGGAATAATATTATAGTAAAATATATAGATAAAAGCCTTGATTTTTAAGGCTTTTTCTTTTAAAAAAATTAAGCAAAATAAACTTTTAGGCATAAAGTACCCTGCCAACTCCCCTGCCGAAGAGTAAAATTTACAATGTATGTAAGTAAACAGAATAAAGAATGAATAACACCATTCAACTACTAAAATAGTCGTAACCTTTAATTTAAGGTTGCGACTATTTTTTTGCCCAAATTGACTACTATGGGTATACCCATATTGGATAAAATCAAATTCTACTAAATCAACAACCAAAATGTCCGTTATACATGTCTAAAAACTAAATTACAGGAGGTTCAAAAAAATGAAAATCGGATATATACGAACGTCAACCATAGACCAAAACCTAGATAGGCAAAAACAAATTATGAAAGACCATAATATTGAATTGCTGTTTAGCGAACAAGAAAGTGGAAAAGATACAAACAGACCTATTTTAAATGAAATGCTAAACTCTATTCGTGCAAATGATGAAATTGTCATAGCCTCACTCGATAGACTTAGCAGAAATTACAAAGATTTAAAAGAAATAATACAAATAATAAAAGATAAAGGAGCAACTCTAACAATAGTAGATGCTCCTTTTCTTAATTTTAATACTGGTAACTCTACCCTAGACATCGCTATGTTCGACATACTCCTTTCTCTACTTGGATATATTGCACAGAATGAACGTGAAAAGATACTCGAAAGACAACGTCAAGGAATAGAACAAGCCAAGAAACGTGGTGTCTATAATGGACGTCCCCTCAAATACCATGCAAATGCTAAAAACTCTCAGGATAGATTTATATACGAAAGTGTAGTATCTATGCTCCAAGAGAAAAAACCTGTTCAATCAATTGCAAAACATGTGGGAATAGCAAAATCCACTGTGTATGAAATCAAGAAACGAAATAATTTCCTTTAAATTTTTTATTGCATTGTTTATCGAAATTTACTTATTTTTATTTATATATTATAACTTTGAGAGTTTAGCTTTTCTACATGGACATTTTAACCTTATTTTGTCCTTGTTATTTTCTATAATTTTTGTATCTAAACTTATCAAAATATTTTATGTATAATAAAATCATGAAGAGAGGAGCGACTTTGTATGAAGGACAAAATTAATTCACATAATACCTCTGATAATTGGCACTCTGTCTACGCTGATATAGCAAACCTTGTCGGAGAAGATAATACCATAAAAATATACAGATACTTTAGAGGAATGAATATCAACTTTCCTATGAAGCTATTTACAAAAACAGGTCTAGAGAATATAATAAAAAACGAGTACAATGGTTCTAATGTAAAAGACCTAGCTAGAAAATATGGCTACTCTATGCGTCATATCAATCGCATTGTAATTGATAATAAATTAAGAAATAAAAAAGGAGAATAAAGGTGAATAAAAAAATAATCACAATAGTATCAAGCATAGCAGTTATCCTTATTATTGCTGTTGGTTTCTTCTTTTTCCAAAGTTCTGGAAAAAATAGTATAAAAGCTGAGCATGATAAATACTTAGCTCTTATCAATGATACCCATGATTTTAATGGCGGACTTAAAGGATTAGAAACTTTAGATAATGACAAAGGACAAGAAGCTTTCAAAAATATTAAAATTGAAATAAAGATCGCTAAAGAATTAAAAAATGCTGACTCCAGTCTTGATAATAAAGATGTGGATTCTGCTAAAAAATCTATAGATAAAGTTGATTCTCTTACTACTGATAACTCTTTTGATAAAGCTATTGAGTGGCTAAAAGAAGATATCACTAATTATGAAAAAGCTCTAAAAGAAATTAAAGAAGCTAAATCTGATGATATTAATTCAATACTAGATAAATATAAATTTAAACATAGTTCTTTAAAAATTGTCCTTACAGAAGGTTCTCCTTCAAAAACTGATAGCTCTAAAACTAAAGTATCAGAAGATACAAATAAAACTACTCAAAAGAATACTGATCAATATAAAGTCGATAGCTACGATTCAGCTTTAGCTCAAAACTACAATCACTATCAAGATGCTATTTTTGACTACATAAAAAAATCTAGTGAGGCTGTTTCTGAAGCTACTGGTGTTCATGCAGATAGAGTATCATATGGAGGAATTGATTCTAGAGGAATAATTGTAAAAATTTTTGATAACCAAAAAGGTGAAGTAGGTCACTATATTTTCACATATAACATTAATACGAATATGTGTACATTGGATAGCGTTCAAGCAGGACCAGTAGTTACATACAAAGCTATATATCACGTTTAATAAAATTGTAGCTTATAAAAATCCGCATACTAGTTCGATTAGTTAACGCTACAACTAACGTGCACGTTGAATTTTAAAAAATAATAATCTAAACCTCAGGACATTTATATGTACAAATGTCCTGAGGTTTTTTATCTTATATTATCATTAATAATCTAGTAAAATTTAAAAAGAGTTAGTTATAAATAAATAATAAAAAAGGAGATGTCACATGGCAACTATTACACCAACATTAGCAACAAGTTTAGAGGAAATAAATAAAGAAATTGTAAACTCAACAACATCAATAATAATTACAAATAAAAATCTATTTCCTGCTATAAAGAAAAGATTTAAACATATAAAGCTAGATAATAAAATAAGTAAAGCTTCTAAAATTACTGGATTCAGTATGTTAGCTCTGACGATCTTATCAGCTGAAATTACTGTACCTGTTGGGCTTACACTTGCTGGAACAAGTTTCCTATTAAGTAGAATACCTGGTTTCGTGAAACAAGCTGGTCAATATAAGGTTTTAGATTTATCACAAAAATCTGACACAGAAGATTTCTTAGTTCTATTAAAAGTTAAAGGACAAAATTCATTTAATGAAAACAATGATGTTCTTGACTTAGAGAATTTCAAAGCACCATTATCTGAAAATAATAACGAGGTTCACAATGAAGACAGTATTTAATATAGAGTATAATAATTATTTAATAGAATTAAAAATGTTAGGAGACTTTATATTTCTTTATATAGATAATATTGAACAAGATTTTTCAGAATTTGAAAGAAAAGTCACATTATCATATAATGGTAATGATACAATTAAAATATCATTAAAAAAACCTCGATTTCACAAGCAATGGAAGCTAAATGTAATATTTAATAATCAAGTGATTAATGAAAAATTCATTACCTCAACGGGAACAATAATAACAAATGATACAACAAAAAAAGAAAAAGGTGTTTTTATAAAGAGATAATCACAACCTAAACTAAAAAACCTAATTGGCATAAAAGCTAATTAGGTTTTTTTACTTTTTATAAAAAGGAGCATATAAAAACAATGACAAAAATACAAGTTGTACAACTTAAGCAAGAAATATTAAAAGAAATACATATCAATAATAATACTACCTTCTCCTCTCCCGATGTTTCTGGAGAGTTTTTTATTGACTATATTGGTAACTTTGATAGAGAGGTATTTGCAGTTGTTGGTATGAATGTGAAAAATAAACCAACTTACTGTGAAATTTGCCACATAGGAGTATTAGATTACTCACCTGTTCACTTTAGAGAAATATTTAAAGGTGCTATACTCGCTAATTCAAGTTCAATAATAGTTAGTCACAATCATGTATCTGGTAATTTAAAACCTAGTAATGAAGATATTAAGATAACTAAAGCTTTAATAGAAGCTGGAGAATTATTAGGTATTAATGTATTAGATCATATAATTGTAAATGATACAGACTATCTATCACTCAAAAAAGACAATAATAACTGGGGAGGTACACTATGGTAGACAACACTCAAATTTCTCATTTACTACAAGAACAGCTAAATCTAAATATTAGAGAGGACTATTTAACATCTGAAAGCTATCTATTAGGTACAGATGAACTAGATTCAGAGTTATTACCTACTAACTTTTATAATGTAATGAGTCCCGCTTCATATCTAATTATCTTTTTCTATTACAATGACATTACTATCTATGTATTTTATAATTCAGACTGCACTAAGAAACTCTTAACTGGAATACTTAAAAATGAAAGGTTGGTGTATTACAAATATGAATAAAAATAATTCAAAAAAGGAAATCGGTATATTAGATTGGCTAAAAGCCATATATGAAATAACCGTAATAATAATTAAACTATACAAAAAAAGAACAGCATAGAGAGGACTATGAAATGACTGAAATACTAACATCAAATATCCAAATAGAAATATTTATGTCGGATGACAAAAAAGAAAGATACATATTAAAAAAGGTTTGGAATACAGAGAAACCAATAGCAACTATTATCACTCTTTATCCGAGTACTAGCGACCTTATTATAAATGATTCTACAACTACATTTATTACTAATAACGTATTTAAATGTGGCTTTGGCGGATTCTATAGTGTTAACCTATATTCTAAGATTTTAACGGAAAAACGGGAGTTTGGAAAGCAAGATACTAAAGTTAATGATAATTATATACTAAAATGTGCTAAAATCTCTGATAACATTATAATTGCCTGTGGCTCACTTCCTAAGACAAATAAATTAGTACAAAATAGACTAAACTCAATTATCGAATTACTAACAAAGAATAAACTAAGAAAAAAAATTCTCTTCCTTACTGATAGTAATAAACAAGATAACTTCCATCCATTAGCACCTAAAGTACGAGCAAAATGGGAGTTTATGTGATATAATTTGATTAAAATGTATGGAGGAAAATGATGAATAATAAGGAAAAAACATTTACTACAGATTGGAAATTTTTTAAAAACTATATTATTTATGTAAATGAAAGAAATACAAAAGTTGATGAAGATAAGTATGAGAAAAAATGTTACATCGGACTTTTAGATCAATCACAAAAAAGATTAGACTTGTTAAGTAATAGAATCGACAAATCATTATACACAATATATATACATAATTCATATTTAGATGTATTAGACTTAGATTTTGTAAAAAAATATGAAGAATCTAATAAATCCATATTAGATTGTGAAGACTTTACACTATATAAAAAATCGGAATTTAAAATAGAAGATAAAAGAATATCTTTCCTAGTCTATATTATGTCCTCGTTCTTTCATATAAATAATCTCCATACTAATCTAATCGCTACAGAAGATAACTTTGACTTTGTGAAAAACAAAGACTACAATATACATCAATTATATATCGATGACTTGTTTCTATATATTCTTCTAAAAGCTATACAACTAATAAGAACACCGAGTAATTTAAAGCATAATTTTATAAACGAATTAATCAAAGAATATAATCTTGCCTTAAAATACTACTGTGATAGGCTAGAAAAGCTACATTTAAAAACTACTTCTGAAAATTTTATGAACTTATTTTCTCACAATTCATATTTATTTTCCTCAATTGAAAATGTTAATGAGTCTATATTTACAAAGAATATTACTCTTGAATATGAAAATAGCATAGATGTAAAAGAATATTATTCTGATTTCACTGATATTGATATTTTATATATGTTAAGAATTGTAATTAATATCTTCAAAAATGATATCCAAATCGATAATTATAAGTCATATACATCTGGAACTTCAAAAAAAGATTTCTACTATGCTCACCTTAAGAATAAACTTGACGTAAAAGTAGATAACATAAAAAATACAATTGAAAATATACACTCCCTTCTACAAAAATATACTATTGAATATAATCCAGAAATTGACACAACAGTAATTCTGTTAAATTATTTAGAGATAATAAACTACTGCATATTTTTACTGAAGGGATTGAGATCAGAATTAAAGCGATTTATTCCTTTAATAGAGTCCGAGGACGAAGACATAATAGATAATATAAATTCATTACTTGAAACTATAAAACATAGTATCTCCTCATTAAATACATCATCTAAAATCCTGAATATCTTATTACTAACCGAAAACCCAAATTCAAGAGAAAAGCTTATCACTAAATTGGTTTCATCTATAAATGAAGTCTCTTCACATATAGATGATTTATATATAAAAACAAACCTCCTTTCCGCTGAACCCAAGTCTATAGCTGAAGCTATTAATATTGCTACTAAAAACAATAAAGAACCTATGACAACTAAAAATCTTTCTACGCTACAAGACAAAATAAAAAATAAGTTACAGCAATCACAGAACAAGACTACTACTCTACTATCATTTATCGAACTATTTAATCTAGAGCAATATTCTATTTTCGATTCACTCGTAATCATTAATCCTGAAATTGAGACCATTTATCTAGAATTAATAAACGATATAGATAAGAAATTAATAGAAACTCACCTTGGATCATTTCCATTTATAAAATCAATATTATAGATAAATACAAGTATTATTATTTAATAGTATAATACTTGTATTTATTTTTTAACATTTTATTTTCGTACTTAACATTATGTATTTTACTGTATATATTTAGTACGTTTACTCCGATGATTTGTTCTTATCAATCCCCTATACTATACATTGTAAGACGCATAAGATGCTCTTACAAAAAAATTAATAGATTACCTAGTTAACCTATTTAAGCAGTGAACTAAAATAAATAATAATTAAATTTTATGTAACAGTGCTTTTCATGTAATGGGTTATCTGGGTTACTTGGGTAACCCAAGTAACCCAAGTAACCCAGATAAAAATATAGGAAACTATCTGTACTGTTAAATTTAATATGATGGTCTCCCTCTAAAAATACTGGGTTGTATAGGAAACAAAAGTAATCTAAAAAATATATAAAAAAACCGGAGGAAATTAAAATGCCTAAAATAAATAAAGAATGTATACAAAAAACATTAAGTATACTTAGTAATAATGGAGTAGATAAAATTAATATCCGTAGTATTGGAGGAGGAAGAACAACAAATACCATCTTTTCTACAAACGAATCGGAAAATATACTAAAACATATTGAATCAATCAATAGCAAAGCTAATATTTACATTACGTTTAATTATTTCAAAATAAGTAATAAAGAAGCTATCAGTGATAATGATATTGAAAGAATTAAGTTCATTCTATTAGATATCGATCCAGAACGTCCAAGGGGGACTGCTTCTACCGATAAACAAAAAGAAGAAGCGAAAAAGGTATTTGATAACTGTCTACAGTATCTGGAAGATAATAGTATCCAATATTATTATACTTTTGATTCTGGAAATGGGTACCACGCCCTGATACCTATTGATATTGAATGCACTAAAGAGAACAGTAGAATCATTAAAGAGCTACTATACCACCTAGATAGCAAGTTTTCTTCAGAAAGAGCTCATGTAGATAAAAGTGTACATAATCCAGCTAGAATAACTAGATTATACGGTACACTTAACACCAAAGGGATACAAAATGGACCTGAATATTGTAGAATATCTAAGTTTCTATATGATAAAGCAGACGGTAATACTAATGATTTCAATAGTATAAAAAGTATAATTAGTAAAAACAAAGTTGAAGACATAGACTTTGATAATACGATGAATCATAAACCATACTTACTTGTCAAAAATCCTATGGAATGGCTATCTTCTCACAATCTAACTGTTGATAAGATAAAAGATTTAGATGGAGGTTATCTGTATAAGTTTGATAGATGTCCAATGAGAGATCATCATAATTCAGATAAAGGATACTATTTCATAGTAAGAGAAAATAACAAATGTTATTTCGGGTGCCATCACGCAAGTTGTGAGCACCAAGACATCAATACTTTTAATGAAAAATATCCTTGTCCTGAGAGTTTACTATTAAGGGAAGAATGTTATTCATCTGATCCACCTACTATAGATAGACTCTTGAACGGGGAAAAATTCAAATTTGGTAAATATATACTAAATAAAAATGGAGTTGTTAGATTAACTAAAGATGGAGAAGAGATGATTTCTTCAAATCCAATTTATGTAAAAGAAGCGGTGTTTAACGTAGATACTGAAATTTTTTACTACAATGTTGAAGTAATAGGTATCGGAAATAAGATTATTAATTTCCCATTGAATGGTAAAGAATTAAATCCTAGAGTTTTAGGTAATATACTTGCAGAACGTGGAGTTTTTGTTACTAGTGAGTATAAAATTCACCCCTACATTAGTCAACAAATACGTAACACTCCTATAAAACATATTCACAACAAAGTAGGATGGGTTGAATACGAATCACTTTCATACAACTTAATGAATAGTTTTGGAGCTATAGAAAAGAGTACATTAAATGCTAACAGCTCTTTCAAATTAGCAAATTCTGGTAGTTATGATGAAATTCTTTCACTTGTTAATGATAATGTGTTAGGTACCAATATGGAAATTGCATTAGCTATTGGTTTCACACCTATCGTAGTAGGATATCTAGCTAAAAATGATTTACCAGATATTGGTTCGCTGATGATAAATTTAATGGGTAGAAGTTCAACAGGAAAAACAACTGCTCTGCACTTTATTCAAAGCATTTATGGTCACCCTATTTCTAACATGTTAACCTTCAATACAACAGCTAATGCTTTATTAACTGAGTTGCAAGATAATTATGGTGTAGCTACAGTAATTGACGAACTTTCTAGCTCCGATATTTTTGATATGAGTCAACTAGTCTATCAGATAGCAAATGGTAAAACAAAAGGACGATTAAGTTCAAGGTCTAAACCTTTACCAAAGTTTCTGTTTAACACTACCGTGATATGTTCATCAGAGATTAGTTTTGATACTCGATTGAATGACAATCCTGGACTCAAAGTAAGGCTCATAGAAATAGACTTAGATGAACCCTGGACAAAAAATGCAGAAAGTTCAGAGAGGATAAAACGCCTAGCAAATATTAATTATGGAATCCTATCCGAAAAATTTATAGAAAATTTATTCTCTCAGGAACAGAAACATGAACTCATAAAAGAACATTTTCAAAGTTCCAAAGACAAGCTAACTAATGTTTTACCAGATTCTGAGTATAAGTCAAGAGTAGCTAATAACTATGCTATCATATTAGCAAGTGCTACACTCGTGAAAGATTTGTTGAAAATTGAATTGAACATAGAAAAAATAACTAACCTTTTTGTAAAATTGGAAAATAAAGCAATCCAAAATAGAAAAGGTATTCCATATAATATTAAAGAAAAAATCACAGAGTTTATTCATCGTAATAGTAATAGATTCTACTATGATAAAGCTAATATACGTTCAAGTGGAAAAATAGGACTTATAAAGTCTGACTCTTCTAAGGTTTATGCTGATATTTTTGTTGGAGTTTTTGAAAAATTTCTTAGACAAGAACTAAACGTTGAAGACACTAAACTCGTTATAAAAAGACTTATAGGTGAAAATATTATACTTACGAATGATAAACAACGTAACAACACTCGTCGATATATAGCAGGAAGTCGTGAAAATTGCTATCGAGTTAAAATTGCAGAGGAAGATTACCAATTGATTATCAATAACTTGGCTCCAAGCGATAATACTTTATTAGACTCATCTACAGTAAGAAGTAATTTAATAAACCCACTTCCTAACGAATCGGTTGATGACATAGAGCTATAAAAAACACCCTAACTAAAATTAAGGAGGAAAGAAAATTATGGTTACAGTAAACTATAAAGACATTATGAATCTAGGATTCCCTAGACACACAGCTCGTTCAATAATAAAACAGGCAAAAATACAATTAGTTAACAGAGGTTTAACGTTATATGCGAATAATCGCATCGGTACAGTACCAAGAGAAATTATAGAGGAAATATTGGGAATACAATTCCCTATTAAGAAGGAGGGTATATAAATGGCTACTACTAAATATCCAGGAGTTTATAAGAACGAAAAAACTGGTTATTTCTTTTACAACGTAGAATTAGGTGTAGACCAAATAACTGGTAAAAGAATTCAGAAGAAAGGAAGTCGTGACTCTCACGGCTTACCTTTCAAATCAGCTAAATCATGTCATGATATGTTGGTATCGGTAAAAGCTGAATTTAAAAAAACAAGAGGTGGTGCACATAATTATAATATGACCTATGAACAATTTATGAATAGCGTCTACCTACCATATTATAAATCATCTGTAAGTGAAAATACTTGGAATAACAGAAAGCTCATTTTCCCTATTTTTGTAAATAGATTCAAAGCTAAGAAACTACGTGAAATCAGTATTGCTGATTGTGAGAATTTTAGAATATATTTACTGAATCACAGCGGATACTCTCAAGCTTATTGTTCCCAATTATATGGTTCATTTAGAAAGTCACTAGATTATGCCGTATATAGACAATTCTTAAATGAAAACATATCAAAAAGAACTCATGCAATTCCTAAGGGGAAACACAATATACCTTACTGGACTAAATCTGAATTTGAAAAAGTCATATCAACATTTAATAAGTCAGATTACTTAGAACACCTGCACTTTACAATGCTATGGCTATACTATGTTACTGGTATTAGAGTTTCTGAAGGATTAGCATTATACTGGTCTGATATTGATTTTTCAAAGAAAACATTAAGAGTGCATCATAATTTAATTATGGACTCTAAGAAAGTTTATACTAGAAGCCTTACTCTTAAAACTGAGAATAGTAAAAGAATCATCTCATTAGATGATGATACAGTTACTATACTTAAAGATTGGAAAAATAGACAACATAAACTAACTAACAGTTCATTTGTAATGAGTTATGACGGGAGTCCACTCCATCGTTGTATCGTTGGTAGAATTATTAATAAACACTCTTCTCTAGCTAAAATACATAGAATTCAAGCTAAAGGTTTAAGGCACAGCCATGCAAGTTATCTGATAAATGAACATAATGCAGATATTCTTGTAATATCAAAAAGATTAGGTCACTCTAGTCCAGAGATAACTCTAAAACACTACTCTCATCTATGGGGGAATAATGATCGAAGTATCGCTGATATGATAACAGGAAATATCAACATTAAATTCAGTAATAAATCAAAATCTAACTTTACAGGTAATCAATATATCTCTAACGAAATAATGAAAACTCCTCTTCAAAGCACCTCTATCAAAAATGATACCCACACTATATAAAAAACAAAATAACCTTCTTACTATCCTCCAAAAAGATATAAGAAGGTTATATCTTATTATATATCATTTAGAAACAATATATAACAATTACCTAATACCAATAGTGTATTTTGACTAGAACCTGTTGCTTTTCTACTTTATTCATGCTAAAATAAAAGCATGGAAGCGAAGAGCCGTTTTTAAAGACGGTGGCTCAGTTATTTAGTTAAATTATAACCATCTTAACCTGCCAAAAAGTTTAAAGATGGTTATTTTTTATTGTCTTTTTATGGTGATATCTAAATAAAATAAACGAGTGTCTAAGTAATGTTTAGACACTCATTTTTATTATTTTGTATAATTCTATTATTCAGCGAATCCGTTTGGATGTTTACTTTGCCATCTCCAAGAATCTTCACACATACGTTTTATATCGTATTGAGCTTCCCATCCAAGTTCTTCTTTTGCTTTTGTAGCATCGGCGTAACATGCAGCGATATCTCCTGCACGACGTGGAGTTATAACATACGGTAAATCACGCCCGACAGCATCTGATGCACTTTTAATAATATCTAATACAGAATAACCAATTCCTGTTCCTAAGTTATAAATAGTTAAGCCACTACCTTTTTCTAATTTCTTAAGAGCAGAAACGTGACCGCGAGCTAAATCTACTACGTGGATGTAGTCACGTACTCCAGTACCGTCATGTGTGTCAAAATCATTACCAAAAACTTGAACTTTTTCTAGTTTACCTACAGCTACTTGCATAATGTAAGGAATTAGGTTATTTGGTACTCCTTTTGGATCTTCACCGATATCTCCGCACTCATGTGCTCCAATTGGATTAAAGTAACGAAGAAGAACAATATTCCATTCGTTGTCTGCTTTATAAACATCTTTTAAAATATCTTCAGTTATTAATTTAGTACGTCCGTATGGATTAGTTACAGATAATGGGAAATCTTCTTTAATTGGTAATGTATGAGGATCTCCGTATACTGTAGCTGATGAACTGAATATTATATTTTTACAGTTGTGTTTTTCCATAACACGGAACAAAGTAATAGTTCCAGCTATATTATTATCATAATATGCTAATGGGATTTCACAAGATTCACCAACTGCTTTTAATCCAGCGTAGTGAATAACTCCATAAATATTTCCTTCTTTTTCGAAAACTTCATTTAATTTATCTTCATCACGAACATCAACTTCATAAAATGTTACCTTTTTACCAGTAACTCGTTCAACTACTTCTAAACTCTTTTTATTTGCATTATATAAGTTATCAACGACAACTACTTCATTTCCATTGTTTAATAATTCTATACAAGTGTGTGACCCGATAAATCCAGCTCCACCTGTAACAAGTATTTTTTTAGTCATAGTATACTTCTCTCGCTAAAGCGAGTCCTTTCTATAATTTTATATATTAATTCTATAAGAACTAGAAGTAAGTGTCAATAGATATAGTGAAAATTATTACAGAAAAGGTTGAAAATAAAGAATAAGTTCCTTCATTTTCATTATTTTCCGTAATAATTTGACTTTAACATTGATTATTAGAGTAATTAAATGTCTCTGTTAATTCCCAAAGTAAATTCCAGTTCAAATAAAAAACTGGAATTTAACCTAAAACTATTTTTTAACTGAAACTTAAGTTGAGACTTCAATGATGTCATTCCCAGTATCCTAAAAAGAGCTAGATAATAAAATACTAATAGATTTCTTTATTATTTACTACAATTTTTCTAAAAAGCCTTTTGATTTCAAATGTTAATGATAATTCTTAATTTAAAATTGACCAATAACAACAGCAGTAGCTCTATCTAATGTGATTGAATCCACTGCATCTAATAATTCATTATAGTAAAAACCATCCTCTAAACCTGTTTTATCTGATAATGCGAAAACTTCAATTGTGTATCTATGATCCTTATCAGGTGGTGTTGGTCCAACAAAAATTGAATCAATTTCAGTAAAATCCATCCCCAATAGTGGACTAGAAAAACTATTTTTCCCCTGTTTAATAGAATTTTTATAGTCTAAACTATAGTTTTCAGGAATAACAACCTCATTATCCACTACCTCTATATCAGTGACAAGCCAATGAATCCATGGGAACGAACAAACTGGAATAGCATCATAGTCTATTAATGTAATAGCTACATACTTTGTTCCTTCTGGCAACTCTGTTATCTCAAACGGAAATGAACGTACTGGATTATTCTTAATAACATCACCAGGTTCTGCTTCTTTCCCAAATCGTTTAGGTAAAATATTTTCATTAAAAGGTAAGTTAATCTTCATTTTCAATCTCCTTTACAGATAAAATTAAATAATATATGAATTATATTATAAATTCAATAAACATGTCAAGGGTGAAGGAAACTTAGATATAGTAAAATTATTACGGAAAGGGTAGAAAAAAAGAATAAATTCCTTTAAACTATAAATTGCGACACTCATAGAAAGGAATTTATTCATATGAACATTATAACACAAATCTTTATCAAAAATATAGAAAAAACTTTAAAAAGATAAAATCATTGCAATTAAATTATGTTTATGATAAAATAAAAACATAGAAGAGAGAGCCGTTTTAAAGACGGTGGCTCGTTAAATAGTTAAAAAACCATCTTATCTCGCCAAAGTATAAAGATGGTTATTTTTTATTGTCTTTTTTTAATGCTAGAATACATACATTAACCACTGAAACAATCAATAGATTTATTCCAATAATCGTTTGTACAATTTCGTGAGCTGACAACCTGCTACTCCTTTCATCCAGATTTTAGTGTATGCGAGCATAGCACCATCCCCTTTCATATTGAAGTAGCCACCATCTTTATCGGAAGTTTTACACTCCCTAACTTCTCTCTCCAGTTTTGATTATATCAAATTAAACTATCATAATCAACTATTTATAAATACTAATATATCAACACTTTTTACTAAATAATTATACTTTTTATACCCTGCCATTTCCCCTGCCAATATAAAAAATAAAGTCGATACTTCCTATGATATCAACTACTCAGGATAGATTCTTCTCCTATTGAATGGGAGTAATGCGGTGTACATTTGAATTATTAGGAGTTTAACGACGACATAATTCTTAGGTACAGCGTATGCAACAAGAACTTTAATCTTAACGAACAAAGCGAGGAAAAGATTATTAGTTCTAACTGCCCATATGTTAAAATATATAGATTGAAAATTAGTTAAAACACTATGGATTGTCTCCAAAGTGTCTCCAAAAAGACCTTATCAAAAACTATTGATAAGGTCTTTTTATTAAAATCTTTGATTTCTTACCTTATCTACACTAAAATATAAATATAAAAATAGATAATCAAGAATAATACATTCAACACCAAATTTTATCAAAATAGCAACATTTCAATTTCTTGTGACTATTTGTATGATACTTATTATCTGTGTTATAATTAAATGGAATTATAATTTTGAGAGGAAAATAATATGGATTTAATAATTAAAAAAATAATAGACAAGAAAGAAAAAGAAATAATATCAAAAGAGGTTCTTTACGACCTTCCTGAATGGTTTGGTCTACCTGAAAGTACAAAAGAGTATATTGAAGATTCACAAGATAAACCGTTTTTGGCTTGCTATGCAGATAATGAAGTTGCAGGTTTTATCGTATTAAACGCAACAAGTAAGGATACTGCAGATATTTTTGTAATGGGTATAAAGAAAAAATTTCATAGAATGGGAATTGGAACAAAACTAAATACAGAATTCGAAAATATGGCAAAAAATCTTGGATATTCTTACTCACAGGTAAAAACTGTAAAAATGGGACACTACAAAGAATATGATATTACTAATGAATTCTATATCGCAATGGGATATAAAGAATTAGAATGTTTTCCTACCTTATGGGACGAATGGAATCCATGTCAAATATATATTAAATATTTAGGGGAATAATACTTCAATAATATTTTATTTATAAATAAAATATTTTAGTATCTAAAAGCTCAATGAATAAAAATAAAAGTAGTACATTTACCAAGAAACTTGATATAGTTTAATATAGTTTACTTTTAAAAACTAAATACAAGATAAATACAAATTTATACCTTGCCATTTTCCCCGCCAATATAAAAAATAAAGTCGATACTTCCTATGATACCAACTACTCAGGATAGATTCTTCCCCTATTGAATGGGAGTAGATTTTAAAAGTCAAGAGACCTTGCTATAACTGACTTTTAGAAATTATATACAGATAAAAATAAGTTAAAACGCTTTGGATTGTCTCCAAAGTGTCTCCAAAGAAACCCCACCAAAATTTTTGGTGGGGTTATCTCATATCTAAAACTTCAAATTAAATAATCTATATCTTCTACAAAAAGTGTTTACAAAGATTTTTATTAGGAATATAATTAAGTGAAGTATCATAATAGCTTCTTACACAATCAATTTAAAAAGGAGAACTACTCTATATGAATAAAAAACTTATAGCTATACTGTCTAGCATTATTGTTCTTTTATTACTTGCTAGTGGTCTTTATTATTTCTTTGGTTCTAGCAATAGTTCTATTAAGGAAGAACATACTAAATACCTAGCTCTAATTAATGATAGCCATGACTTCAAAGGAGGCCTTGCTGGATTAGAAACTTTAGACAATGATAAAGGACAAGAAGCTTTCAAAAATATTAAAACTGAAATAAAAATCGCTAAAGAATTAAAAAATGCTGATTCAAGTCTGGATAATAAAGACGTTGATGCCGCTAAAAAATCTTTAGAAAAAGTAGATTCGCTTACTACTGATAACTCTTTTGATAAAGCTATCGAGTGGTTAAAAGAAGATGTTACTAATTACGAAAAAGCTCTTAAAGAAATTAAAGAAGCTAAGTCTGATGATATCAATTCAATATTAGATAAATACAAATTTAAACACAATGCTTTAAAATCGGAATTAAGCAATAAAAATATTAAACAAACAGAGGTTAAAGATACATCCGAACAATCTGCTGAAAATAAAAACACTTCATCAAGTCTTTCTTTCGCTGAAAGAGTTGGTAAAAACTATGAATATTACGCAGATACAATAAGAAATGATGTATTAGCAAAGAGTAAACGACCAGATGGAATAGAAGCTCCGACTGATGGAATTGATGTTTCTTATAGAACATTTGATAAATACAATAATTTAATAATGCTTAATTATACTGCAAGAGATCCTCAATATAATGCCATCATTTTATTCAAACTTAATAATGACGGAACTTGTTCACTTGTCGAATATGGAAGCCTTCAACGTACTATAGCAACGTATAAAGCAATATATTAAGAATTAATCTTCATAGTTACACTCCTCTTATTGACGTGACTATGCTATTATTCTATAATTAATTATGTAGAAAATGAAAGGAGAATATTATGAAGAAAAATAATAAAACTATAATTTCAATTATTTCAGTAATCATTGCTGCTGTTATTTGTTTTATTGGATATAATTCTTATCAAAGGAAACAAGCAGAAGTTGTTTCATCTGAAAAACTAACTGCTTTACACGAACTTACAAAAAAATTTAATGACAAGAACGATAGAAATGAACGGCTTAACATACTGAAAGAAACCCTTGATGAACAGTCACAATACAACCTGAATTCTAATAAAGAACCAAAAGTTCAAGATGAGTTTAAAAATAGTATAAATACAATGCGAACTTATTTCCATAACGATTATGACAATACTATAAAAACATATACTCTTTCAGATATCACTACAGTATCCGATGAGAAAAAAATCAATGATAATAAGTCAAAATTAAATGAACTAACTAAAACAATTGAGACTGAAAAAGACTATACTTTCGAATCAGAACAACAAGCTCAAGAAAAACAAACTGAAGTAGAGAAACTTGTGAAAAAGTATGATGAGCGTATTAATGAATTAAAGAAAAAAGAAAATGATAAAAAACAACAGAAATCATCAAGTAAAAGTGAAGCAAAAACCGAGCAAACTGCTTCTACTCATTATGAAAATGATTACTTTAGTGTTGATGTGCCAGATAAATGGGCTGGAATATGGTCATTCACTGAAGTCACTGATACTAGCAATCTAGGAACACCATCTCAACCGGCAAAAATTTATTCATTTAAACATGATCCTGAAGGTAATGTTCCATTTGGTGGTGCTCAAGCAATCTATGTTTTCCCTAACGGAATTCCTAGTAAAAGTGAATCTTCACCAATGTTAAAAAAACTAAGATCAAATGTCTACTTAGCACCTGGTGCTGCTTCTGGTTTCTTCTCAACCGATGGTAAACCTGATCGAGCAACTATTAACGTTAAATAATATATTAAATAAATAATACTAAAAAAATATATTTAGATTAAATGAATGGATTCCTTCTGTATTATGCAGAAGGAGTCCATCTTATTTCTTAAATAATCGTATTATTATAACAATTAAAGACTTCAACTCCCCCCTCATATTGACTAAATATTACGATTACACTATAATTATTAAAGTAATTAATCTAAAGGAGAATTTTATGAATAAAAAAAATAACAAAACTATAATTTCTATTATTTCCATAATAGTTGTGTTAGTTATTTGTTTTTTCGGATATACTCTTTATCAAAAGAAACAAGTTGAAACAGTATCTGCTGAAAAACTAACTGCATTACATGAACTTACGAAGAAATTTAATGATGAAAATGATAGAAATAAGCGTCTGGAGTTACTAAAAGACACTCTTGATGAACAATCAAAATTCAATTTAAGTTCTAATAAAGACTCAAAAGTTCAAGATGAGTTTAAAAATAGTATAAATACAATGCGAACTTATTTCCACAATGACTATGATAATACCCTAAAGAAATATACTATTTCAGATATTAGTAGTACATCTGACAATAACAAAATTAATGACAGTAAGTCAAAATTAGATGAGTTAACAAAAATAATAGAAAAAGAAAAAGACTATACTTTCGAAACAGAAAAAGAAGCTCAAGAAAAACAAACTGAAATAGAAAAACTTGTGAAGAAATATGAAGAACGTATAACCGAATTAGGTAAAAAAGAAAAAGAGATAGAAAAAAGAAAAGAAGATTCTTCAGTGAATATTGGAGAGAAATTTGTAGAAATGACTTCTACTCATTATGAAAATGAGTACTTTATTGTAGATGTTCCAGAAAAATGGTCTGGAAAATGGTCGATTAGTAAAACTGTAGACACTAAAGATCTTGGAACACCTTCTCAACCTGCAATAACTTATGCTTTCAGTCGTGCAGGAGATAATCCTATGTTTGGTGGAGGTGGACAAACCGTCCATGTATTCCCTAACGGACTGTCAAGCAAGGCTGACAACATTAAAGAATGGACTAAACTCGGTTCAAATATTTACGTTGGAGTTGGTGCTAGTAGCGGTTTCTTTAACGAAAAAAATGAATCGTACTATAAGGATGAAATGGCTAGAATCAAAGCCAAATAACTAATATCACCTCAATCAAAATCTTGGTTGAGGTCTCTTTTTATACAAAATAAAAAAGTAGTCCTTGAAACATGGAAGTTTCAAAGACTACTAATTTTATTATCTTAAACCTTTATCGTATGGAATACCAAGTGCTTCTGGAGTAGCAGTTTTCTTAGAAAATACGATAAGTGCAATAATTGTAGCTACGAATGGGAACATGTTCCAGAATGACACCGGGATTGGTAGGTCTGGTGCTAAGATAGAAACTTTCTCAGCGAATACTTTAGTTCCTCCGAAGAATAACGAAGCTAATGTGATTGTAATTGGGTTATATTTACCGAAGATTAATGCCGCTAATGCTAAGTATCCGAATCCGTATACTGTGATAGCTGCGTTGAATCCTTGTGAGAATGTAGTTGCGATGATAGCTCCAGCTAATCCTGCTAAACATCCTGAAATAAATACCCCAATGTAACGATATTTAAATACATTTAATCCAAGTGAATCACTCGCTTGTGGGTTTTCCCCTACAGAACGTAAACGTAATCCGAATGGACGTTTATATATTACATAGTATGTTACAATTACTAAAATTACAGCTATAAATACCGTTGGATAAATAGTAAATTTACCAAATACTGTGTATCTTGGGAAACCACTTGCTAATAATAATTCATATGTACCATTAAAGTGGTTAACTAAGAATAATGCTATAGCCGGTGTAATTAAGTTAATCGCTGTACCTGAAATAACTTGGTCAGCTTTTAAGTTAATACTGATATATGCGTGAATTAATGACATTAACCCACCTGCAAGTGTTGCAACAACTAAACAAATTACTAATTGGAATAATGTTGGAGATCCATCGAACACTGATAATGCTAATAGCGATGCGATGAATGATCCAAAGATTACGAAACCATCAAGGGCAATGTTAACAACCCCACTTTTTTCTGAATAGAAACCACCAATGGCAGCTATAAGAATTGGTGCAGTATATTGTAACATTGAGTCTAATAGTGATAATACTGTATCCATCTATTTATCTCCTTTCTGTTTCTTACTACTAAATAATTTATCAAGCAACTTGTTATCAAAGATAGCTTTAGCTGCAACGAATAATACGATTAATCCGATTAAAATATTCGCGATATCTTTTGGAATACCGATGAATGATAATTGTGGAGTTAATACTCCTAAGAATCCGAATAATAATGCTCCTAATAATGATCCAACAGCTGTGTTAGCTCCGATTAATGCAACCGCGATTCCCATATATCCAAATCCTTGGAATGTTGAACCTGCTACTACTTGTCCTACAGGTCCCATATTATAAAGAGCACCACCTAACCCAGCGAAAGCTCCTGAAATAGCCATAGATAACACAGTATTTCTATTTACTTTCATACCTACGAATTTTGATGCACTCGGGTTAAATCCTACAGAACGTAATTCATAACCGAATACTGTTTTTTCCATAACGATATAGAAAATAATAACACTAAAAATAGCTAAGAATAAATCAGTTCCTAAACGATAGTTATTGAAAATACCTTCAACTAAACTATTTTGTAAATATCCTGTTCCATCAGCTGAAACGATAGGTTTAGAAATAATATCGTTAGTTCCTTTAATATATTTAGGTACAGCAAATTGTACGAAATATAAAGCTGTATAGTTTAACATAATTGTTACAACTACTTCACTAATATTGAATCTAGCTTTTAGGTAACCTGCAATAGCTGCCCAAAGACCACCTACTACAACACCAACTAGAATACTAGTAATTAATACTAAATAGAAGTTCATACCTTCCATTTTAATCGCAACAAGTCCAGCGAAAAGACCACCCATAATGAATTGACCTTCCGCCCCAATATTGAATAAACCTGTTCTAAATGCAAATGCAACAGATAATCCAGTACAAATAAGCGGAATTGTTGATACAAAAATTTCAGCTATACTGTTTGAGTCTGAAAAAATATCTCCGATTACTCCAAACACATCTCCTGGTGCTGCCCCTATCGCTGAAATAAGAATTGCTCCAATAATAAATGAAGCTAATATCGGTAGCACCGCATTAGTTAAAACTTTTTTTAACATACGTTCTCCTCTCTACTTCTTAACCCCTGCCATAAGCAGACCAAGTTGTTCTTTTGTTACATTTTCATCATTATCCACTACATCGATAATGTTACCATTGTGAATAACCGCGATTCTATCAGATAACGTTAAGATTTCATCTAAGTCAAATGAAATTAATAATACACCATTACCTTTATCACGATAATTAATTAACATTTTATGAATACCGTTAATAGCTCCAACATCAAGACCACGCGTAGGTTGAGTTGTTACTAGTAATTTTGGATCTAATTCTAAAGCACGTCCAATAATAAGTTTTTGTTGGTTACCACCACTCATACTACGTGCAGAAATTTTTTCATCTCCAGCTTTACGAACATCATATTTTTCACAAATTTCTTTAGCAAATTTTGATATAATATTCTTTTTCAAGAATCCACGTTTAGCAAATTTTTCTGTATAATAATTTTCTAAAACTGAGTTTTCTTCAACACTGAAATCTAATACAAGACCATCTTTATGTCTATCTTCCGCAATAATTTCAAGTCCAAGCTCTTTACGTTTTGCTGTTGATAATGAATTAATCTCTTTTCCGTCAAAAATAATTTTTCCTTTTGTTTCTTTAAGTAAAGCATTTAGTACTTCTACAAATTGTTGTTGACCATTCCCGTCAACTCCTGCAATACCAAGGATTTCACGTTCACGTACATTTAAGTTGAAGTCATGTAGAATATCTTTCTTCTCAGCAGTGTCAGCATAAACACCTGAAACTTCAAGAATATTTTTCTTACCGTCTCTTGAACGCTCATATTTAATTATTTCTAAGTCTTTACCAATCATAAGACTAGCTAGTTTTTCTTTTGTTGTTTCTGCTATTTCAACTGTTCCGTAGTATTCACCACGACGAATAATACTACAACGGTTAGCTACAGCCATAATTTCATTAAGTTTGTGAGTAATTAATAAAATAGTTTTTCCTTCCGCTTGAAGATTTTTAAGAATAGCTAAGAATTCTTTAATCTCAGCAGGAGTTAAAACTGCAGTAGGTTCATCAAAAATTAAAATGTTAGCATCTCTATATAACATTTTTAAAATTTCAACCCTTTGTTGCATCCCAACACTAATATCTCCAACTAATGCTTTAGGATCAACTTCCAAACCATATTTTTTAGATAAATCTTTAATTTTCACTGCAGCACTATCTAAATCAATTTTTCCACCTTTAACTTCTTCCATACCTAAAATAATATTTTCAGCAACTGTGAAGTTTTTAATAAGTTTGAAGTGCTGATGCACCATCCCTATTCCAAGTTGGTTAGCATGCTTAGGATCTTTAATATCAACTTCTTTACCATTCAATTTAATAGCACCGGCTTCTTGATGGTACATACCAAAAAGAACCGACATCAACGTAGATTTCCCTGCACCATTTTCACCAAGTAAAGCATGAATTTCATTGTTCTTTACCTGAATAGTGATATCTTTATTTGCGTAGAAGTCGCCAAACTTTTTAGTTATGTTTAGCATTTCTATAGCGTACATATCTTTACCTCTCTTTTATAAATTCTTACATACTATATATTATAATATATTTTGACAAACTAGTATAGCTTTTTAATAGATTTTTTTCATATATTTACCATAATTTCAGTTATTATAAAATTATTAATTACCAAGGTGTATTCGTTTTATAGTTTTATAATATACTACTAGTTTTATAACTTTTATAATTTTAATTATAATATAAATTTTTTAATACTATTTAAGAAATATAAAAATAATTTGCTAAAAAAGACCTAGCAATCGCTAGGTCTTTGAAATATAAACTTCTTAAAATTAAAGTTCTCCGTCGATATTAGCTTTATCAGCTACACCAGCAGCATCAGCTGCAACTGTTGCTTTACCAGCTTTTAGATCTTCAACAACTGTTTTGATTTTAGCTTTGATATCATCGCTTAAGTTAGGGTTTTCTGCTGGAAGTCCAACACCATCTTCTTTAATAGTGAAGACTCTAGCTTTTCCACCTTCAAATTTTCCAGCTTTGATAGCGTCTAAGATGTTAGATACTGCAACGTCGATACGTTTAACAGCTGAAGTTAAGATAACTGATTTTTCAACATCTTTTCCATCTTTATCTTTAGCTTTGAATACACCTTCAGAATATTGGTCTTTATCTACACCAACGATCCAGTGTTTAACTTCTCCACTTTCTTTAAGGTCTTTAGTTGCTCTTTCTTGAGCTTCTTTAATAGAACCACTTCCAGTACCACCAGCTGCTACGAAGATTACGTCAGCTCCAGCATCGTACATAGTTGCTGCTAAAGTTTTACCTTTGTTAGTGTCGTTGAATGAACCACTGTAGTTGTAAACAACTTTGATGTCTTTTTTAGCTGCTTTAGCACCTTGAACGAATCCAACACCAAATTTAACTACTGCTGGGATTTTAGCTCCACCAATGTATCCAACTTTACCAGTTTTTGATTGTAAAGCTGCTGCATATCCTGCTAAGTATCCTGCTTCGTGTTCTGAGAATGTAACTGATTCTACGTTTTTGTTTTGAACTACACCATCGATGAAGATGAATTTTTTATCTGCAAATGAATCTGCAACTTTTGGTAATTCTTTTTCAAAGTAGAAACCAGCTAATGAAATTACGTCAGAAGCTTTTGCTGCATTTTGTAAGTTTGCTGCAATATCACTTTGGTTTTTAGTTTCGATTGGGTTTAGTGCTTTTCCACCATTTTTTTCAGCCCAAGCTTTTACTGTTTCAACGTTACTTTGGTTGAAACTTTTATCTTTTGCTCCACCTTCGTCAGTTACAACACCGATTTTTAATCCAGAGTTGTTAGAAGATGAATTTCCGTTAGATGATTTAGAAGAACATCCAACAATAATTAATGCTGCTGATAAAACAACTGCTATTAACGAAAATACCTTTTTCATAAATAAAAAGTCTCCTTTATTTGTATATTGTTTATACCTAAATAATACCACATTATCTTTCAAACTTCAATGATTTATTAAAAAAATATTAACATTTTTTTATAATGTTCGTTTTCTAATTATAAAAACCTATAAAAGTAGTATTTATAGGAATTATCATATCTATTCTTCTATATTCATATAAGATTATTTTAGAATAATAAAGCATTTTCAAAACATTAAGAACGTTTACATTTTTATACGAATTTTATATCCGAGACTATTATTACACATTAATTATATTCTTTGGATAAAGACTTTATTTTATGGATATAATTGTATTTAATATTTTACGAACTTTAAAATATCACACTCTAATCATTGAATAATAATGTATATTAATACTTATTCTTAAGATAAAACAATTTATGTAAAACTACAGTTTTTAATAAATATTTAAAATCAACATTATCCAAAATAGATTATATTCAACTATTGTTCTATTCCCTCTAGATACGATAATTTTAGATACTTTACTTTAATAAATTATCACGTATTAGATATCTCCTATATCTTATTTAGAAAAAATAGGAGTGTCCAAAATCAAAATCTCTTAGAAACTTTGATTCAAACAGCTCCTATATTCTTTAATTATAGTTCACCTTCTAAATTAGTACCTAAACCTTTTGCTTTTAATTCATCTCCAGTAGCTGCTACTTCAACTTTCCCTGATTTTAATTCTTCTATAGCCTTAGCAATTTTTGTTTTTGCCTCTTCGCTTAAGTTAGGATTTTCTTTTGGAATACCTACACCATTTTCTTTAATACCAAAAATGTGTTCACCTTTAGTGAACTTACCTTCTTTGATTTCATTTAAGATTTTTGTTACAGCTACTTCAATATTTTTAACAGCAGAAGTTAAGATAGCAGATTTTTGATATTCTTTTCCATCTTTATCTTTCCCTTTAAAAATACCTTCTTCATATTGATCTTTATCCACACCAACAACCCAGTGCTTAATTTCTCCACTCTTAGACATATCAATTATTCCACGTTCTTTAGCTTCTGAAATTACACCGTTACCTGTATTCCCAGCAGCAACAAAAATTACATCTGCTCCTGAGTCATACATAGTAGCTGCTAAAGTTTTACCTTTGTTTGTATCTGAAAAAGTTCCACTGTAATTGTACATTACTTTAATATCACTTTTAGCTGCTTTAGCACCATGTACAAACCCAATACCAAATCGCTCTACCGGTGGAGTTTTTGTTCCTCCGATAAATCCAACTTTCCCCGTTTTAGATTGTAACGCCGCTGCAAATCCTGCTAAATAACCAGCTTCTTGTTCTTTAAAGATTAAAGAAGCAATATTTGGAGCATCAACAAAAGTATCAACAAACATGAATTTTTTATCTTTATATTGTTCCGCTACTTTTGGAATTTCTTTTTCAAATTCAAAACCTGCTAAAGAAATAATATCAGACACTTTTGCAGCATTTTGTAAATTAGAAGTTATATCCGATTGAGTTTTCGTTTCTAAAACAACAGGCTCTTTCGCACCATTAGCCTTTGTCCAAGCTTGAATAGCTTCTACGTTAGCTTGGTTAAAACTCTTATCTTTTGCTCCACCTTCACCAGTTACGACACCAATTTTATATCCGCTCTTACCGTCAGATTTAGTGTCATTCTTAGCATTCTTTGAAGAACAACCAACAACAATTAATGATAATGCAACTAGAATTGCAAAAATAGTACGTAATTTTTTCATAATGCCCTCCTTAAAAATTTATGTACTAAGAACATAATACTATTTTTTTAAACCGTTTGCAAGATATTTTTTACAAATAAATATAAAATATAAATAACATGAAATATACTTCTAAAAAAATACTACTATTCCTAATAATTTAGTACTTTCTATTTTTTAATCAGGCTAGAATACTACTTTTATTATATAGTCTATATAATTCGTCCTATCAACTATTACTTTGTTTCAAAATTAATCTCTAAAATTGTAAACGTTAATAATAAATAGGTTAGAAATTATATATTTTCTCAATTTTTTATGCTATAATATTTTTGATGAAGCATTTTCAGGAGGATTTATATTATGACATATTATGAAAATATTGTAGAAACTGCAAACTACATAAAGAAATATTTTGGAGAACCTATCGACTATGCAGTAGTTTTAGGAAGTGGTATTACACTTGAACTTGAAGATCAACAAGAACTTGGTTATGAGGCTATTCCACTTTTCCCAGGAAATAAACACGCTAATCGAGTTAAAGGACATGCTAACAAACTAACTTTTGGTAAAATCTCTGGTAAAAACGTATTAGTATTAAACGGTCGTCTTCACTTTTATGAAGGTTATAGCATGAAAGATGTTGCTTTTATGACATATGTTGTTAAATTTTTAGGAGTAAAAGGATTATTCATAACTAATGCATGTGGAGCTATTAACACAAACTTCACTGAAGGTGATATCGTGTGTCTTGACGACTTTATTTCACTAGTGAGTAAAAACCCTCTAATGGGAGAAAATGATCCACGTCTAGGTGAAAGATTCGTCGATATGACTACACCATTCGATCCATATCTAGTAGAAAACTTACACAACTCTGCTAAAAAACTAGATATTACTTTACATACAGGTGTTTATGGATTCTTCCAAGGTCCATACTTTGAAACACGTGCTGAAATTCGTGCATTCAAAACAATGGGATGTGATCTCGTAGGAATGTCTACAGTCCCAGAAGTAATCGCTGCAAACCACGCATCGCTTCCTGTAGCAGTTTTAGCTTGCGCTACTAATATGGCAACAGGAATACAAGAGAAAAAACACGACCACGAACACGTACTAAAAACTGCTCAAAAAATTAGTATAAACCTGAAAAATCTTTTAATTGAAACATTAGAAAACTTAAAATAAAAGGAGTAAAATTATGGAAAAAACTATTTTCGAAAAAATCATTGATGGAGAAATCCCAAGTTACAAAGTTTATGAAGATGAATATGTATACAGCTTTTTAGATGTATTCCCTATAACAAAAGGACATACATTAGTAATACCTAAAAAACATAGTAGAAATATATTCGACTGCGATCCAGAAACAGCAGCTAATATCGGACGAGTTCTTCCAAAAATCGCTAATGCTGTGAAAGACGCATATGGATGCGATGGTGTTAATATCTTTCAAAACAATGAAGAATATGCTGGACAAAGTGTATTCCACCTACACTTCCACATTGTACCAAGATACAAAGATAAAGATACAAACTTCGATAACTTAGAAGTTAAATGGCCACCACAAAAAGTTGAACCAGCAGAATTTGAAGAAATTAGGAAAGCAATTGCTGATAAACTATAATATTAAGAAAGACTAGGTAATTTGTGCGTAACCAAAAAAATTAGACCATAGCGTCTAACTTTTTGAATGATAAGCAATAATGAATTTACCTAGTTTTTATTCTTAACATAAAAAATACGAGCCTGAGATAGATCCTCAGTCCTCGTATTTTTATATTATTGTATTATTTTCTTCCTTCTTTTGATGCGAATAAAGAAACAATCGAGTCTAAAGTAGTTTTTGGTTTTTCTTCAACAAATTCTTCAGCTTCTTCTTTTACTTCTTCTGCTTTTTCAATTACAGGAGCTACTGTTTCGTGAATTTGTTCAAATGTAGGTTCTACTTTTTCTTCATAGTGAGTTTTTGCTGTTTCTTTAGCTTCTTCTGTAAACCCTTTTACTTTCGTAAAAGTAGGCTCAGTAGCGTGTGAAAAATATTCTTTCACTTCTTCAGCCGCATCTTGTACTTTTTTTGCAACAGGCTCTGAAGCTTCTTGTGTCGCTTCTACTGCAGGCTCTGCAACCTCTTGTACTTTTTCTACTACTGGTTCTACAACTTCTTGTGCTTTTTCCACTACAGGCTCTGCAACCTCTTGTACTTTTTCTACTACTGGTTCTGCAACTTCTTGTGCTTTTTCCACTACTGGTTCTGCAGCTTCTTTTACTTCTTCTACTTTCTCAGTAGTTTCGGCTACTACATCTTCTTTTACTTCTTCTGCTTTAGCACCAAGTTGTACAAAGTTTTCTTTCACTTTTTCAGTTTCTTCAGCTGCTGTTAATTCTTCTAATTTTTCTTTAGCAACATCTTTTTCTTCTTGTGCTTGAACTTCTAATTCTTGAGTTTTTTCGTTAATAATAGCAGTTAATTTCTCAATACCATTTTTAGTATTTTCTTTTAATAATTCTTTGTGTTTTTCTAATTCTTTAGGATTTTTATAATAATAAGCTCCTAATGCACTCACTGCTCCTAATAAAGCACCCTTAAAAATTTTACCCATGTTTAAATTCCTCCTAATTTCTTATCAGTATTGATTTTATCAAAAAAATCAAATAATGTAAAGAATTTAAAGGTTTTTATTTTTGTAGATTTAAGTTTTTATTTTCTTTAAGCTTTTAAAATTATAGAACCTGACCAAAAAATCCTAAAATTTAACAGTTCATATTAGAACTCATAGACGCAGTGGTTTATTGATATCTAAATTCGCTTTATAAAAGCTTTTTAGATATCTAATAAACTGTCCGAGGGTGACTCGACAAAATCTTGTTTCTAGAAATCACGATTTTTGAGTCGCTCCCTATCAATAATTACTTTTATTTTAAGTGTTTAACCCTTGCTACAATTTCCTTATGACGACCTTTAATCATCGGACGAGCTTGTGGATTCCCTAGGTATCCACATGTTCTTTTTACTACATCGCAACTTTTTGGATCTCTATTTCCGCACTCAGGACATTTGAAACCTTTTTTAGTTGGTTCAAATTCTCCCTCATAACCACATTTATAGCAACGATCAATAGGGGTATTTGTTCCAAGATATCCCACTTTATCATATGCAAAATCCCAAACCGCTTCTAGTGCCTTAGGATTTTGTTTTAGCACCGGATATTCACAGTAATGGATAAATCCACCACTAGCGTAATAAGGATAATCTTTTTCAAAATCTAGTTTTTCAAATGGAGTCGGATTCTTTCTAACATCGTAGTGATATGAATTAGTATAGTATTCTTTATCAGTTATGTTTTCAACTATACCAAATTTCTCAGTATCCATACGACAGAATCTATCAGTTAGAGATTCACTAGGTGTTGAATAAATACTATACCAATAATCCCCTTCTTCAGTCCACTTATCAACGCATTCTTTCATATAACGCATAATGTCTAATGTAAATTCCTTCGCTTCAGGATTTTTCTCCCAGTCACCACCATAAAATACACTCGCAACCTCATATAATCCAATATAACCTAGTGATAATGTAGAACGTTTATTATCAAATAGTTGTTTCACCCTATCTTCAGGTTTAAGTCGTTTCCCAAATGCTCCATGCATATAAAGGATAGGTGCATTTTGAGGTTTTGCTTCACCACAACGTTTTGCTCTGTAATCTAGTGCATCTTTACAAATAGCTAATCTTTCTTTAAAGATTTCCCAGAATTCTTCTTTACTACCCTTAGATTCTAGTGCTATTCTAGGAAGATTTAAAGTTACTACGCCAAGGTTCATACGCCCACTTTCTACAAGCTCTCCTTGTTCATTTCTCCACGCAGGTAAAAATGATCTACATCCCATAGGAGTTTTACAGCTTCCTGTTATCTTCGTAATTGTATCATACATCAAAACATCTGGATACATTCTTTGAGTTGCACATGCTAATGCAAGTTCTTTTACATCATAGTTTGGATCTGTTGGTTTTAAGTTCAAACCATCTTTAATAACAAAAATTAACTTAGGAAAAATAGCTGTTCTTTTTTCTTTTCCTAACCCATCTATTCTAACTTGCAGAATTGCTTTTTGTATTTCTTTTTCAAAATATCCCTCACCTAAGCCAAAACCTAGAGATGTAAATGGTGTTTGCCCTTGTGATGAATATAAAGTATTTATTTCATATTCTAAGGACTGCATAGCATCGAAAATATCTTTTTTCGTTTTTTTATCTGCAAAAGCTTTTTGTTTTTCTTCGTCATCAATCCACTCTTGAGCCATTTTTAAATTTTTCTCATAATTTAATTTAGCAAAAGGAGCAAGTACCTCATCTATTCTATCAGCACTACATCCGCCGTATTGACTTGATGCCACATTAGCAATAATTTGAGCCATTTGAGCTGTTGCTGTTTGGATACTTTTAGGGCTATCTACATCTGCATTTCCTATTTTAAATCCTTTTGTCAGCATTTCTTTAAAATCGATTAAACAACAGTTTGTTAAAGGTTGATACGGAGAATAATCTAAGTCATGATAGTGAATATCTCCTTTTTGATGGGCATTTGCCACATGTTTTGGTAACATTTTAAGACCTATCGCTTTTGCCACAATACCACTTGTTAAATCTCTATGAGTATTAAATACTAAACTGTCTTTATTGGCATTCTCATTAACTACATTTTCATCACGATTAACTAGTTTTTCAATAGCTACATTAATATCAAGACTACGTTCACGTTCAATATCTCTCATACTTCTATAGCTAACATACTCTTCATATATTGCTTCTTCTCCCAAAGTAAGTAGCGTATGTTCAACAATATTTTGAAGTTCATAAATTTTAATATTATCTTTAAATCTGTTCCCTATTTCAATAATAACATTATCAACAATTCCATCAATATTAACGCTATGATTTTTTCCAAATACAGAATGAATCGCTTTTTCTATCGCTTTATAAATTTTTTCAGCATCAAATTTAACTATTCTACCATCTCTTTTTATAACTAATAAATTATTTGTTAAACTATCTACCTTCGCTTGTGTGTATGAATATAAATTATTATTACGCATGTTATCCCTCATTCCTATATAATCTTAATTTAATAAAAACATTATAATACTATCTTATCTCAAAATATTTCCTCTGTCTACGGTTAATATTTCCCGGAAATCTAGAAATCCTATAGCGTAGCCTTTGAGGTCAATTGTGAATTTTTATAGCCTTACTGTTTTCAAAAAGATATCTTTGAAATCCTATAATATCGGCAATTATCATAGTTTACATAAATTTCTGTATTATTTTCTTTTCATTTCTATTTATGATACAGATTCTTTATCCTTAACATAATAATAAATAAAAATGACACTTAAAAAGTTCTCCTATAACAAAAAAAATTATTATTTTATTACTTAAACTATGTTTTAATAATATAATTTATGATAAAATTGTATTAAAGAATAAAGTGAGAAAAGACATATGAAAAAAACACAAATAGAGAAACTAACAGATCAATTATTTTCTATGGAAAATGACAACTCATTATTAATAAATGAACTAGAACCTTATGTTGAATTATTTATGCACTATGAATGTGCTATGCTTGAGATTGAAACAAAACTTAATGTATTCGACAAAGAATTTTCATTACATGGTGAGAGTAATCCTATCGAATCAGTCTCTACTAGATTAAAAACACCAATTAGTTTAATGAATAAACTAAAAAGGTTAAATTTACCCTTTGACATAGACACAATAAAAAACAATATTTATGATGTTGCTGGTGTCCGTGTTATATGTTCATTTAAAAACGATGTATATAAGCTTGTAGATGCCTTGAAACAACAGGACGATTTAACTGTAATAGCTGAAAAAGACTACATTAAGAATTACAAAGAAAATGGATATAGAAGCTATCATCTTATAGTAAAAGTACCTATCTTTTTATCAGATAAAGTTGAACATGTTGCTGTCGAAGTTCAGTTCAGAACTATAGCAATGGATTTCTGGGCGAGTTTAGAACATAAACTTAGATATAAGAAAAACCTTAGTGAGGAAAAAGAGAAAGAAATCGAACGACGTCTATTACTCTGTGCTGAAATAAGCGCTAAACTAGACAATCAAATGCAAAAAGTTAAAGAAATTATAGAAGATGATTCACAATTTCTATAAGAATAAACCTCTAATATTAGGTGAAAATCCTATATTAGAGGTTTATTTTATTCATATAACCTATTTTTCTAAACTATGTTTCATAGAATAACTAAAGTAAATCACTAAACCAATTAAAATCCAGCTACCGAATATTAACCATGTTGATAACTGTATACCATATAATAATATTACAAATAGTAGTATTGAGATAATCGGCAAATACGGCATCCCCGGCATAGTAAAACCACGTTTAGCATCAGGATATTGTTTCCTAATTATAATAGTTGAATAACTAACCAACGCGAATGCTATAATCCATGCAACATTAGCAAGGTCAGCTAGTTGGCCTAGCGGTAAAAATCCTGTTAGCACAGCCATTAATATACCTGCACCTATTGTCGTTGAACCTGGTACATCATTCTTATTCAATTCACTTAGTTTTTTCGGTAATAATCCATCTCTACTCATAGTGTATAATATTCTAATTGAAGCATACATTGTGGCTAGAGGCCCAGCTAAAAGTCCTAATACAGCCCCCAAGGAAACTATTCCTGCAATTTTGCCTTGCCCAACTACTTCCAATACATACGCAAGTGCATCTCCTTTTCCTAATTGTGAATATGGAACCATTCCTGTTAAAACAAGACAGACAACAATATAAAAAGCTGTGCATATTAACAATGTTATTATTATAGATCTTGGTAATGATTTTTGTGGATTTATAGCTTCTTCTGCTGAAGTTGAAATAGTATCGAATCCAAGATAAGCAAAGAACACTGTTGTAGCTCCTATCATAACTCCTGATAGACCTTGTGGAGCGAAGTTATCAGTCCAGTTATTAGGCTTCACATAAAAGATTCCGACCAAAACAAATAGAATTATTACAATAATTTTAATAGAAACCATAAAATTATTGACTAACTTACTGCTACTCGTCCCTTTAAATAGCACTAACATAATCAGTAAAACAACGACTATAGCCAAGATATTTCCATAGCCACCCTCAGAAGGCAAACTAGTAAGTTCTCTAGGTATTTTGACTCCAAAGCCTTCTAATAAATTTTTAAAATAGCTGGACCAACCATTCGCAATCGCTGCCCCTGCGATTATATAGCTTCCTCCAAGAAGCCACCCCATCAAGTGTGCTACTACTTCACCTAAGGTCATATAACTATACGTATAAACGCTACCGCTTGATGGTATTGTCGATGATAGTTCCGCATAACATAAGGCAGTTAGACCGCAGGCTAATCCTGCAATTAAAAACGAAAACACTACAGATGGGCCAGCCTTAGAAGACGCTTCTCCTGTAAGAACAAGAATCCCTGAACCAATTACAGATCCTACTCCTAATAACACTAAGTCAAAAGTTCTCATAGTAGGCTTCAAAGTTTTTTTATCACTTTCATGAAGTATTGTTTCCAATGTTTTTTTTCTAAAGATTCTCATCAATCTCCCCTCCCATTATTCATTCAAATTACTTTTTCATCTCTTCTTTAAACTCATACTTCAATAAACTAAAAAGTAGGAATAATCCTCCCAATATTAAAGAAACTAGAGCATCGTAAACTTATATTTTTTCCATTGCTAAATTACTTCACATAGTTCTCTAGAGAGTTAGTAACACTCTATTTTAGTATCAATTAACTATCAAAACTATATTTACTAATTATTATAATTATTTAACAACCCTAATCTCTCTAATAAACATCATTTAAAAGTTATTCCCACTTAAATTAATATTTAACTTATATTATCTTCCTGTTTTTAATGTTTAATTAATAATATTTTTACCCTTTTTTATATATTAAGAAATATATCCTGCATCTTTTAGAATTTCTTTTGCATTTGGTTTCTTAGAAGAATTTACTAGAACTATTGGTCCTGTGCATCCCATTCCACTTTCTGCATAGATACCTTGTTTCCATAATAATTTCGTAGCATCTTCAAGATCCAATATGTCTACTCCTGATATTTGTGAAGTTACTACTTCTTTCTCAGGTACTTTTACTTCCTCAGTATTTGATCCTTCTTTTTTAACTTTTAATTTTGAAATTAGTTCCCCTAATTTGGCATTATTTGCTTTTTTGTATTCTAGTTTAGCTATTTCATTAACTTTACCTTTAGCTATCTCATAAGCATATTTAAGCGCATTAGCTACAACTGGTGAGCCAGATGCTCTCGATAATATTAATATTCTTCTGTCATAATCTTCACCAACACCTGGACCATAACCATAGCCACTAGCCTCATAATCTCCACCTGTATTAAATGCTGAAAATACCTTCATAAACAAGTTCCCAGTCAATGAGTCAACAACCATAACGTCTGGTGTCGCCATTAATAAATCGTTACCTCTCATTACTAATCCACCATCTGCTCTTTGTGATGTTGCAAATTCAAAATTGTATCCATTACCTTTAAGGTCTAACAATATTTTTTCAACTTGTCTCGCACCTTCTACGTTTGCAATTCCTACTGTAGGATTTTCTATTCCTAGTGATTTCGCAGTTGCAATACCGTATAATGTATTTCTCACCATAGCTTCTACTCTATTAGTAGCAGAAGTCCCTGTAGTGGTCGCAAGAAACATTTCGCGCCCCCTAGCAGGTGTAATAACCCTACCAACTGTAGAAACTCCAATAGGGAAATTATAGTGCATTGTAACACAAGATGCTATTTCCCCTTTATCTAATAGGTCTTCCATAATTTTGTGGGCTTCTTCTTCATCTTTTGCTTCATATGATTCGAAGTCCTTATGACCCTCACCTATTAAAACTATATCGAATATAGGATTTTTAGCTAATATCGCACCTTGAACTAAATTTTCAAAGCCATGTTCACTACCTAAAGTTGTTAAACCAACTTTTAATTTTTTGCCAAAGTTTCCTGTTTCTATGGCATTAGCTACTTCTAGCAATACTTCTGATATAATTTTTTTACTCATAGTATCACCCCTATTCTTCTAACATTTCTTGGGAAATTTTTCTCATTGATTCTGCTATAATTTTTCTTATTTCATCTTTAGAAATTCCTGCAGCTTCTCCTTCTACAGCTCCATTATTTCTTTCAATTACAATAGATACTCCATCGAATAAGTTAGTCATTCTTCCTAAGAATAAACTTCCTTTACCTACTATCATAGCACGATTTTTATCTCCTTTTGTAAGATCATCAATTAAGAATCCTACATATGGTACACCTGAAGGAATATGTCCTTGAGTTGGAGCCCATCCAGGTAATCCTTTAGCTTCGATAAATGATTTTAATTCTTTTTTCTCGATATCTCCACGCATCGCTGCTAAAGCTGCAATCATTTTGTAGTTAGCTTCGGGAACATTCCCTGCTCCTGCAGACTTAGTAATATCTGGGTTTTGCATTTCTACAGAAAATACATCAACATCTGTAATTTTTAAGTTAGCTTTATCTAATGGATTAGCAACTAAAGCTCCCATTACAGCCTGTGGTGAAGATCCTGTTCCTACATTATGTTTTCCTACTAAGTCAGTTCTTATAATTGGATTTACTCCATCATTTTCACCGATAAGAACAGCAAATCCACCTAGTACATCTTCAAGAATCGGTAAACCTTTTTTAACATGATCTTTACCGTTCATTCCAAGTTTTGCACTAGCTCCACCTGCTACCACTAAAACATTTTTGTAAACACCAGATTTTACTAACGCTGAAGCACTTATTAGAGCATGAGTTGGGGCTGCACAAAAACCTCTAAGGTCAGAACCAGTAGCATTAACCAATCCTACAACCTCGGCTATAGATTTTGCGAAGTTACCACCACCACGTTGGTTAATATCTCCACACGCTTCTTCAGAACATTCAACTACATAATCAATATCTTCTGGGTTTATTTTGTAACTACGAAGTAATTCTAAAGCTGAAATAACTCCAGAAGCCTTAACTACTAGATTTTCAAATATAACATGAGCATTCAAGTTCACATCGACATCGTGAGCTTTTTTAACATAACCTACTACTTTTCCTTCGTGAACCAATGCTTCAAAATCATCTTCTTTATCGTTTATATCAGTTCCTTCTAATTTATCGAATAAAGGAGCTAGCTCTTTGAAGTTTTCCTCTATTTTTGGACGAACACTGGCTACAAACTCTTCTGATAGTTTTACTAAATCAAAAGCATCACAGATTTTCATCAAAGCTAAAAATTCATCTTGAGGAACAATTTGTCCAAATTTTCCGTGACGTTGACCTTGCTCGTCTTTAATATCATACCAAGGCATTGGATAAGCTTTTAGCTCATCAGGAGTTTTATTTCCTATATACACTTGGTTAGGTAAGTAGTTAACTACTTCTTCATATGAACGAATATGATTCGACACTTCTTTTAAAAACTCAGAATCTGGATTCGTTACTCTTTCTATCGAGCAAGTAGATCCATTTCTTACTATCATATCTGGTGTGTGAACAAGAATGTATCCTGCTCCCTTAAATACTGGATAATTCATAGCTATTGTGTGCTGAGGGTAAAATACCTACCCTCAGCTCCCCTTTCTTTATTTTTTATTCGAATACTGTTTGACTATCTACTTCAACAGTTAAAGCATGTAATGCTTTTTCTACAAGACCTCTTCTTAGTTTTTTCTCTTCATCAGCATCTAATTTAGGATTTCCTAGTGGGTGAGGAATTGCTATAGTAGGTACGATTCTGTTCGCTCCTACTGTTAGAGAAATCGGTACTACTGTACACATGTGAACCACAGGTATACCCGCTCTCTCTATTTCTTTTACCATCGTTGCACCGCAACGAGTACAAGTACCTCAAGTAGAAGTTAAGATTACAGCATCTACTCCATCAGCTACTAATTTTTGTGCATATTCTTTTGCAAATCCTACTGCACTAGCAACGGCTGTACCATTACCTACAGTTGTATAGAATTTTTCATGTAAACTTCCAATTTTACCTTCCTTAACGAAATCTCTCATTACATCAACTGGTAATACTCTATCTGAGTCTTCATTTGCATACACAGGGTCATATCCACCGTGAGCTGTTTCATGAGTTTCGGCAGTTAAATCATTAAATCCTTCTAATGAGTATTCTCCATATTTAGAAGCTGAAGATGATTCGATATGATCTGGATTACCTTTTGGCACGATTCCTCCAGAAGTTACTAAAGCGATTTTAGCTTTAGTTAAATCTTTAACAGCTGGATTCGGTTCTACTCTATCGAAGTTAGGCATAGGATATTCTGTTTCGAACTCTTCACCTTTAATTTTCTTAACAAGCATTTCAACAGCACGTTCAGAACCACGTTTCTCACTAAAGAAGTTTACACGAACTCCTCTTTCATGGTATCCTTCTTCTTTTGGAGATAAGATTTCTTCTCCTTTAGCTAATTTCGCTGCGAATTTAGCTAATTTTGGTAAAGCTTTTCTCATACCTGCAGCACTGTCAGATGTTTCAAGAATATAAACTTCTTTTCTAAACATATCTGTACCAGGGTTTTCTACATACATAGCTGTTACTGCTGGAATATGAAGTTCGTCTTGAACAGCTTTAGTAATTGTTCCTGCTGCAACCCCGTAACGCCCTGCATTAAAAGCTGGTCCTGCGATAAATAATTGAGGATCGCATCCTTTAATCATATCAATAAGTTCTACTTGAACTTTTTCTAAATTTTCATTGAAGTAGCTATCTCCACAAACTACTGTAGCTACTACTTCGAATTCTTCTCCCAACTTGCCTTGTAACTGAACACTAATTGGTGGTAATTCAGTTCTTAATTCTGGTGCAATGTGGGCTTTTTCTTCTCCACCTACTCCGGCGAAGAATTGGTTTATATAATGTACTACTCTTATTTTAGACATTTTTATTTCCCCCTATATTGTTATTCAGACAATAAACTACTCTCCACGAACATCTTTCATTTCACTTGCGATTTCATCTACGTCTAATACCATTTCCATCATTCCTACTTGATCTTCATAGATTGCTTCATCTATTTGTGATTTAATTTCTTCTTCTACAATGTGATATACAGCTAGATTAAGTTCTACTCCAGCAAGTGGTCCTGCGAATGTTGGATCTCCCACTGTTACAGTTTCAGCTGCTAGACCAGCAGCTTCGGCTTCTGCAGCACCTAGTAAAACCACAACGTTTTCGTTACCGAATTTTTCGGCAGCTTCTTTAATACGTTTTTGGTTTTCTAAGTCCATAGCCCCTGCAGCCGTTCAGACAAAACACTCAGTAGATGAAAATACTACTTCTAATCCCTCAATTGGTTTTACACATTCTTCGATAGCTAATCCTGGAATCCCATCACGGTCACCAATGATAACTACTTTTTTATTAATAAGATTTACCATTATCTTATTCCTCCTTATTCAAATCTATAACATTTATTATTTTTGGTTAATTAGAAAGTTTTGGCACTTAAGTACCCAAATCCTGTTTCGTTAGTAGCTCCTGTAATAGCTTGAATTTCTACTTCGATAGTTCCATCTTCTCTTAATGAATCTTGGTTACCACCAGCAATTACATTTACTACATCGATGTGTCCTATAATTTTATCTAGTTTTGGTAATACTACTACTTGGTTAGCATTTCCACCTGTAACTACAGCATTAGCAGCTACGTCAGCGTCAGCTAAACTTTGGCTGGCTCCATCACGTCCTGCATATTCATCTGTTACGATAACAGTTTTAACTTGTTCCGCTTCAATTTTTTTACAGTTCATGATTAAGTCAGTATCTGGATTACCGAATCCTTCTTGAGATACGATTACCGCATCTAAGTTTAAGTAACGGCAAAGTTTTGCAGTCCAGTTAGATGAACGTTCTTTATCCATTAAATAAACATTTTCATTAGTAATTATTACACCTAAGAAGTTAATTTCTTTACCATGTTTTTTGTATAGGTCTTCAATAACTCCATTGTTTAAGTGTACATAAGTTGGATTTTTATCACATGCTGATACACAGTTACCACTTACGATAGCGCCATCCATAATCTCTGTTGGATATAGAATAGTTGGTACTATTTGTTTTGCATCAACACCGTATACATAAGTATCATGTAATAATCCTTGAGTTTGAAGCATGTATACATATCCTACTTTTGGAAGATCTGGATACTCAGCAATTTGTTCTAATAAAGGTTTTGTTTCATACACTTCTACTTCTTCAGGCTCTAAAGTACGAGCTAATTCTGCAATATATCTTGCAGCTTTAAATCCGATATAACGAACTGCTTTTTCATGTTCGTGTTGCTTAATTCCTTCTTTTGGTTCAGCGATAACGATTAGGTTATTTGTTTTTGAAAACGGAGTATATTCAGCTCCAACACCAGTCATATCGATGATACCTTCTTGGAATCCTACTATTTTACCAGTAGTTACAACAGCCATACCTTTAAGGGCGATAGTACGTCCTTCTCCTACAGTATCTACTTTTGAAAGTATACCAGGGAATATTCCACCACGTCCTTCAACTTTTACACGAGGTTCAATTACATCCTTAACCGGAGTAATACGAACACTTTCACCAGGACGAGCAATTTCTAAATCAACAGATTCTATTGCATCATCCTCAAAAACAGCTTTTACAAGCTCTTCTTTATTTACATATAATACATTTGCCTCAATTTTTGACTCTGCAGCAAACTGTATATCTTTAATATGAATCTTTCCTAATTCAAGACGCATACCTAATACCTCCCTTTGAGTTAATTTTAATAATATTTTTTAATCATAGCTTCAATATTAGGAATAGTTGCATCGTCTTTAGTTACTTCTTCGACTTTGCTACCATCTTTATATATCGCTAATGTTGGTAACCCTAAAACTTTTTGTTTAATCGCAAGTCTTCTTGCTTTTGTTGTATCTAGAGATGTAAATTTGATTTTATCTCCATATGTTTCTGCCAATTTGTGTACATCAGGCATAAGAGCTTTACACGGTTCACAACCTTGGCTCCAGAAGTCTACAAACACATATCCTTCTGCTTCCAATACTTCTTGTTCAAAGTTTTCTTTATTAAGTTCTAACATTTTCTTTTTCTCCTTTTATTATTTTATTTTTAAATTTTATTCAAATTTCTCAGCAATATATTTTTCAGCGCGAATCGCTGCTACAGCTCCGTCTGATACCGCAGTAACTACTTGGCGGATATCTTTAACACGGCAATCACCAGCTACGAATACACCATCTACATTTGTTTTAGTATCTTCTCCAGCTTTAATGTAGCCATCTTCTGTCATTTCAACTTTTCCTTCAAATAGTTTTGTTTGAGGAATATATCCGATGAAGAAGAATAATCCCATTGTTCCATCCTCTTCGTCAGCTTCAATCACATATTCTTCACCAGTTATTAAATTTTTCAATCTAATAGCTTCTAAGATTCCATCTCCGATTGCTTCAGTAACTACAGTATTTCCTAAAATTTCAATTTTTGGATTGTTTTTAGCTTTTTCTGCAGTAACTTTTTCACAACGAACATTTTCTCTACGGTATACAATCGTTACTTTACGAGCAAATTTAGTTAAGAATAAAGCTTCTTCCACAGCACTATTAGCTCCACCAACTACATAAACATCAAGCCCTTCGAAAAAGTCACCATCGCAAGTTGCACAGTAAGAAATACCTTTACTTTCTAACTCTTTAATTCCTGGCGCATCTAATTTTCTTGGAGACGCTCCTGTTGCAATAATTACTGTTTTAGCAGTATAATCACCACTTACACATGTAACTACTTTTTCATCTCCTTCAAGTTCAACATTAAGAACTTCATCTTGTTTTATTTCAGCTCCGAAACTCTTAGCCTGCTCAACCATTCTTGCTGTTACACGAGGTCCTGTTGGATCTTCCACCGCTCCAGGATAATTTTCAATTAAGTGCGTAATCGCAGCTTGCCCCCCATTTTTAGATTTTTCAAGAACCAAGGTACTTAATTTTGCACGTGAAGCATACAAAGCAGCAGATAATCCAGCTGGTCCTGAACCTATAATAATTACATCATAATGTCTACTCATAATTATTCTCCTTTAGTTATTTTTTATAAAATTCTATTTATCGCGTTTATTATTAAATCATGATCAATTACACTAAAATCATCTTTTACTCTATCAGTCCACTGAGGCACTTCTCTATTATTTCTAAATTTTTTAAATGTTAATATCGCATCTGAGATTAAATTAACCGACGTTATATCCAAAGAATTTTTTTCTTTTATGACAATCGTTCTATAAATTGTTTCATTTGGTTTCACACTACCATAAAGAGGATGTGTTACTATCTCCCAGTTTTCATGAACATAGTCTCTTACCTTTCTTAAGATATCTATATAACTCACATCTAAATACTCAATTTCTATATCTTTTAAGTTTTCCTCAATAAACTTTGGATTGTTAGTTATTAGTTTCATGTTGTTCCTCCTAAAAAATAAAAACAGAAAGAAAGTTAGCTTTCTCCCTGTTGTCTTGCTTCAGAGTTCTGTCCTAGTATGGTCTTTTTACCTGAGAATTTCATTAATATTTGCCAAATATTAACTTGTACCTTCGGTGTCTTGCGTCCTCTCCCATACTACTCTTACAGTATATTTCCTTATATTTTTATTTTATACTATTTCTCAAATAAATTAAAACGTTTTCTTAAGTGCTATAATTGGTTCTCTAAAATATCTTAGCATAAAGATTTACATAAAATATAATTAATTTTTAAGAAAATGTATTTTTTAAGCTTTTATATTTTAAAATATAAAAAATATATTTATTTTTTTGATATACTATTTTTATAAAGTTAATGAATTATAATGTTGCAATTGTAATATATATAATTTGTCTAAATATACACTAAAATATATAAATATGAAAATAATTTGAATTTTTTTCAAACAACTGAAAATTTCCATTGAAAAATATTGCTATTTTCGTTATACTTAATTTACTACAAAGTAAGTAAATTTATTTTATAAAGGAGGAATATTATGAATAATACTCAAAAAAGTTTAGTAGCTATTCTTATTTGTTACTTTTCCTGGGGACTCTTCCCCATATATTTTAAACTACTAAAAAGCATAGGTGCATATGAAGTTTTAGCAATGCGAATTCTGTGTTCATTTATTTTTATGATTTTAGTAGTAGGAATTGCTAAAAATAAGAAAACTATTTTTGAAGAAATAAAAAAAATCTGGGATAACAAAAAAAGTTTTTTACTATTAGTTCTAGCTTCATTTTTAATTACTGGAAACTGGCTAACATATATAATCGCGGTAAATACTAACCACGTATTAGAAGCAAGCTTTGGATACTACTTAAATCCAATTGTTACAATCATCTTAGCTGTGGTATTTTTAAAAGAGAAATTAACTCGTACACAAACTATAGCTTGCCTCTTTGTTGGAGGTTCACTATTGTACTTATTTATGTCACTAGGCTCTTTACCTTGGATATCTATCATGCTTGCATTAACATTTGGACTTTATAGTCTATGTAAAAAGAAAATTATTCTTAGTCCTAAAGCTAGTCTATTAATTGAAACTGCAATAGTATCTCCAATAGCAATAATCTACATGGGCTATCTAGCATCAAATAATTCTGTAACATTCCATACTTTTGGAACAGATACACTAATTTATCTATTATTATCTGGTGTCGTTACTGCAGTACCTCTAATGTTATTCGCTAAAGGAGCAACGGATATCCCTCTATATATGCTGGGAATTTTACAATATTTACCACCTACAATGCAATTTTTCATTGGAATTTTTGTTTATGGAGAAGAATTAAGCGTTCAAAAATTAATATCTTTCTCAATAATTTGGGTGGCAGTTGCAGTCTTCTGCTATTCTGCTATTTTATCAATGAAAAAACAAAATTTAGTTAGTGAAAGTCATAAAAAATAAAAATTTCTGAAACACAAAAAGCGAAGTTTGATTTCTCAAACCTCGCTTTTTACTTTTATATTAAGCTACTTTTTTAGTACCTTGTCTAATCATAGAGATACCAGTTACGATAACTACACCGATGATTACCCATGTTAGTACTGCAAGTGGCATGCTCTTAACTAATGTGTAAGCAATTGTTACCCCAATTACACCACCGATTGTGATAGCTACAGAACCAATTCTTGAATAGTTACCAGCTTTAATGAATTCTGGTGAACCGATAGCCATAAGTCCTGCACAAGATCCCATCATAATTGGGAATGCTACTAATGGGCTAAGTCCTAACATGTAAACCATAGCCATACATGGCGCATATAATCCTACACCAGCCATCATAAGTGCTCCAAGGATGAAGTTCCCTACAATACCGATAATAAGTTTAATTCCTGTTAATCCAACAGCTTCGTTACCAGCTCCAAGAGCTTTTAACCAACCAAGTTGACCAGAAGCCATTAAGAATGCAGTTACGATTAAACACACACCCATAACAAGTTGAATTTTTTTCTCAGGAAGTTTATTTACTATTCTCGCACCTACTAATGCACCTGCGATAGCGGCTGCGATCATTGAGAATAAAGTAACACCCTCAACTTTAACCCCTGTTAAGAACAATACTGCTTCCATAATAACTGGCACTGTATGAGCTACGTTTAATGTACCTGGAATTTTTTTATCAGTGTCTAAAAACTTAGTAACTTTGAATAATAATGTTGTTGGCGCAAAACTTCCGATACCTAATGTATCAAAGAAGTCAGTTACTAACCCGATAAGGAATCCGACAACTGGACTTTCTTTACCTAAGTCATTTTTGTGCTTCACAAGGTCAACAACTAAAGACGCAAGGAAGAATACCCCTCCAGCACCTATAATAATTAATAATACCGTTAATAAATCCATATAATTTTCACTCCTATCCTAATAAGAATCCGTATGTAAGTGAATCGTCTGGATCATAAACATAGTTACTGAATCCTAAGATGTAACCAGAACCTGTAATTTCTGGGATAACAGCATCGAAGTCTGCTAATTTACGTTCTTCAACGATTCTACCTTTGAATAATGTACCTAAAATACTTTCGTAAACAAAAGGTTCACCTGGTTTTAATTCACCTTTTGCATATAATGTAGCCAATTTAGCTGAAGTACCAGTTCCACAAGGTGAACGGTCAATGTTTCCATCACCAAATACTACAACATTTTTGAATGTAGCTTCTGGATGAGATGGTTTATCATAGATTTCAACTAAGTCTACAGTTTTAATGTGAGCTAATGTCGGGTGTTGAATTTCAATATTTGCATTGATTGCATCACGAATTTTTAATCCAGCTTCTTTTAATTTAGAAGCATTTTCTGGTTTAACTTCTAAACCAAGTTGGTCTGCAGAAATAATACAGAAGAAACTTCCACCAAATGAGATATCAAATTTAACGTGTCCTACTCCTTCTACATCAAGTTCTACATCGCGTTTATATAAGAATGACTCAACGTTTCTAAATGAAACTTCTTTTACTTTAGTTCCATTGTCTTTTAATTTAGCAGTTGCATAAATTAATCCAGCAGGTGTTTCTACAACAACTTCTTTTTCAGTAGCACCTTCTTCAACATCTACCATACCTGTTTCTACGGCTGCTGTAACTGCTGCAATAGTGTTGTGACCACACATGTTTAAGTAACCACCAGTATCCATAAATACTAATCCAAAATCAGCTTCTTCTTTTGTTGGTGGTAATAAGAATGCTCCAAACATATCTTGGTGACCACGCGGTTCAAACATTACTGATTTTCTTACATCATCAAGGTGTTCGATAAAGTATTGTTTTTTCTCTACCATATCTTTACCAGGAATTTTTGGAATTCCTGCTGTAACTAAACGAGCAGCTTCCCCTGCTGTATGTGTATCTATAACTGAAATCATTTTATTTAGTTTCATAATAATTCACTCCTTAATTATTGCCTTTGTTGTTATTTGTTATTTGCATCTTGTCTCATTTTAAGTTTTAATAATGCTAATGCCTTTCTGGCATCCGTATAATCAACATTATTTTGACAAACTATTTCTGTTTCTACACCGTCTTCAGATTTATTAAAATCTAAAACGAACTTCGTGTATTGATTTTCAACTACAAATTTATGTTTACCCATAAATTTTAGTCCTACGATAGAAATTCCACGCTCTCCTATTTCAAACATAGTATTAGCATAATCAACATCACTATTTCCCCAACCATCCGCTGAGATAATAGCTCCATCAGTTCTCATTGCTTCTAACCATGTTGCAGCTCGCCATCCTACTAAATGTTTTAATCGATTATCCTGTGGAGTTCCCACTACAACTACTCCTTGAAAATCAATATCTGGATCACTTGCTAGTACATCTAATAATGGATCTCTAAAGTGGTGTAAGCTTGTTTCTTTTGTAGATGGTCCGATACCCATAATAACACCTCTTTCTATACCATTGCTCTTATCGCACCATCACGATATTCATTAGCTGTTAGTAGCACTGGCATATTGTTCATATCTATAATAGAAATACCTTTATCTATTCCACTAGGTTCCATTGGGAATAACTGATTATCATACATCATCCCTTGTCCTGCAACTTCTTTAACTAAAGCTACTTTAGGTTTTCCAGGATTTTTTGGATTATAAAATTCGTGAACTTCATCAGCATCACGTCCGCTAAGAACTTTCATCACTTCTCTTATATTTTGTAAATATACATCTGATAATTCAAAAATAGAAAACGCTAAAGCCCTATCGAAATCCACATCTGGTTTAATAATAACATCAATATGTATTAAATAATCATTATCAGTTGGGGAACCTGCTTTATTCAGCACAAGTTGCTCCTTTAAAATACCTTCTGAAGAACCAAATTCATGCATTTGTTCTCCTTTAGTATTCGCACCTGTTAGTAACATGTAAACCCCTGTTAAAGTATGCGTAATCCCTTCACCAAGTCTTCCTAAAACCTTTGTAGATATAGGAACTATATCCATTATAGTATTCACATAAAAGTCATGTTCTCGAGGTTTTATTACTTTCACCTCTACACTTTCAAATATATTTTTATCATATTCAATCTCTGTTGGAATAATAAGTTCATTATTTTCAATTTTAACTTTTTTTCCTAAAGCAACATTTTTTATGTGAAATGCTTTTATTTGCAATCTCTCTTTTGACATAACTATCAATCCCTTACTATTTTATTTACTGTATTAATACAGTGTGTAAGTTGTTTACTAGTACAGATATTTTGTTAAAAAAGAAGAGGGACACCCGTCCCTCTTCTGATATTTCTCCTACACGTGAGCAATATACTCAAATGGAAGAGGAACTATTTTACCTGAACTTGGTATTTTAATTAGTTGCTCTAATGTTGCTTTTAGAATTTGTGTTTGTTGCTCAACGTTTCCTGGTTCTCCTGCGTTTGCTCCCATTGGTACAAGTGGTGCAACAGCTCTAGGAGTACCGTTTTGACGCACTACTGGAGGTAGTGCTGCTATTAAGATTGTTGGAATACCTGCTTCCTCAATTGCTCTCTGCACGATCACGGCAGTTCTGTGGCAAGTACCTCAACCAGCAGTTAAAATAACTGCATCAACATTTTCTTCTTTTAATTTTTTAGCAATTTCTGGTCCTGTAGAGTTTGTGAAAGCCTCTTGGTCTCCACCACCACCCATGAAACCATAGTGGAATTCTGCTACGCTACCGATGAATCCTTCTTTTGCAAGTTCGTGTAATCTATCGATTGGGAACATACAGTTGATGTCTCTGTTTGCATCAGCGTTATCATATCCACCGTGTGATACCATAAGATCTGTACTGTGAGCAGTATCTGGGATTTCACGGAATGTAGTATCCCCTGCTAAGTTAAATCTTTTATCTGTTTTTAAGTGAACTCCTGCTGCTGTAGCTAATGCTACTTTCATATCTTTTAACTCTTTAGTTACTGGAGCCCAAACTGGTTTTGGTGTAATAGGTACAAAAATTTCTGATTGTAGACCTTCAAATATCGTTAATGACATTCTAATTTCTCCTTCCTACTATTCTTCATTTAGTCTGTTTTTTACTTCTTCTTGTAATTTTTTTGTGTTTAATATTGCATTTACATAATGTTCGTCAGGTTCTTCGCTAATAACTTCTGGATAACTCAGTAAAAATGCTACCTCTTGGCCGATTTTTACTGGATAATCAGAAATTAACATTCTCATAGGAATTTTAAATTGCCCTAAGCGTCCTTTAATGTCTATCGTAACGCTGGCGTCGTTATGATCAACTATAATCCCTTCGAACACTCTTTCTGTAGATGCATATTTTAATTTTTCAATCATAACTTATTTCCTATCCTCTTTAAAAATTAATCTTCTTTTTCGTAGATTTCTTGACGTTTTTTAGATTTTGGTAATACTTGTTCGTTATCAAGTAATTCTACTTTTTGTCCTGTAGTTTTTTCAATAACTTCTACGTTATTTAATTTAACGTTAGGATTCCATTTTCTTTCAGCTTTTTTAATTGTTCCGCCACCCATTTGTGTTTTAAGCATTGCTAAAGCACGGATAGCATCTTCTTTACATAATGTATTGTTTGAAAGAATTTCGTTTTCAATACCTTGTTTAGATTTGTTGTTATCAACCATAGCTTTCATGTATTCGTTACCTACTACAAGAGCACCTTGTACTGCTGAGTAAGTCATACCAACTACTGATACTCCACGTTTACCGATTTCTTCAATGTGAGAAGCGAAGTCGATATGGTTGTTACCAAATCCTTCAGTTGTTACGATAGCACCATCGATATCCATTGCTTCGATAGTCATACCTACACGTTTAGATACATAGAATTTTTCTGAGTTAGCTTGAGGTGATCCAACTAATAATACCCCTACTAAGTCAATTTCTTCATCAGCCATTGCTTCAAGTACTAATGGTTCACGATAGTAGTGACGAGAAGTTTCTTTAGAAGCTGGTCCAATACAAGTTAATGCGTGGATACCACCGTCTAAGATTTCTGTTGGTGCAAGCATTACTGGTAGGTTACCAAGGTCAACGTTTGGTTTAGCACCAAGTGTACCAACTGGTTCTACTGGTAAAATTAAGTTATCGTGCATAGCACCTTGTCCCATGATTTCTTTAACGATTAATACTTTTTTGTTTCCTGGGTGACGATATTGTTCAATATTGATGTTTCCAACTACTAGGCTTTCATCGTCTAATTCTTTAAGAGCTTTACGAATTTCTTCTGTAATGTGGTCGAATGCTTTGTGAGCTGCTAATGGTCCTGGACGTTCCATGTTAGCTCCTGCTTTAATTGTAACTTGACCTTTAATGAAGATTTCACCTTTATCTGGAGCTCCTGGACGACCCCACATAATGTTACGTTCTAATTCACCTTCAGAAGAACCAAATTCCCCGATTTGAACTCCGTTAGCATCAGTTCCTGTAAGAACCATTACTACACCTTTAAGTTCACGAGTAATACCGTGACCAAGATCTCCTTCTTCTTTAACAGCGATTGGTTGAACGTCCATGATTGTTTCACTGTAAGTATCGTATTTATCAGGAGTGATAATTTCTAATTTAACACTTTCTACTAAAGCTTCTGATTCAGCAGCTTCTTTACATAAATCTTCTGCTGTTCTTAAAACTAAAGTAGTTCCTTTAATTTCTGTTTTTTCACCAAATTCTACTTTATCAATTTTGTAGTGTTTAGTGTGTAGAGAACGGATAAATTTAGGTTCTCCTTCGTGTTTTTCTTCCACTTTAGCTGCTACTGCTTCTACTTTTGCTGCTTCAACAGCTTTAGCTTCCACTGCTTGAACTGGAGCTTGTGCTACTGGAGCTGCTTGTCCACCGATAGCTGCTAATGGAATTTCAAGGTTAATGTTTTCACCTTTTCCGATTTGTAGTTTTAATACTCCCGCTGGAGCTTGTACTTGAGCTACCGGCGTAACCGGAGCAACAGGCGCAACTGGTGCGCTAACTTCAGCTACTGGAGCCTCTACTACTTCTTCTTTTTCTTCTGCTTTTTCTTCTCCACCTTGCACGGCATCAATGATACCTGGTGTAATAGGTATTAGAGCGTCTGTTGTTTTTAATAATTTAGCTCCTAATACTTGTCCGATTGTTAATGCATCGTCTGGGAATGATAATAATCCTGAATCTACTAGATCGTCGAATAATCCTGGATCTTCTAAGTTTTCTGGACTAATTACGATACCTTCCTCAGCTCTGCAACAAAATACCGCTTTATCATTTAAGTGCTCTTTTGCAGTTTCTACTGTAATTGACATTACTTCTAACCTCCAACTAATTATTTATTATTATGTAATTCTAAGCTTTTATAGCTTCTGTATAAATGATGGTCAGTGGCACGAAGCACATGATCGGTACTATGATAAACTTTTACTCCTAACCTAGGAGCTACACCTGTCACGGTGTTAGTTCAATCTTGACAAGTACCAGTGATAACTGCTTTCGCACCATCTTTTTTCATTTTCAATACTTTTTCCGCTTGTCCTGGACAAATACCAGGTAATTCACAACGTAATCTACCATTTTTATCAGGTTTCATACGTTTACACATTTGAACAGATACTACTTCTGCACCCATTCCATCAGCTATTTGTCTCAAGCGTTCTTCTTGTGCTCCACATTCACAAATAAGTATTCCTACTTTTTCTTTTTCTTGTGGATATGGCATAGCTACAAGTAACCCACCTGTCGTTTTGTTGATTGGGTCTGTTTCTAATGCAGGTCGCCCTGTAAATGGACCACCACGCACTATTTCTCCGTGTGGATTAATATAACCACCAGCTTTATCTATAAATACGCTTATTGGTAATCCAATTGGTACATCTAGGAAAATACCAGGATTTTGAACACGACCACCAACAGTAATATCTTTATCAATAAGTGGTTTATCTTCTTCAATCGCTTCTACTATACGTTTGATAGTTTCCACGTTTGAAATAATTGCATTTGCTTCTAGTGGCAATTGACCTGGTTTTAAGATTACTCCAAGTGTTTCTCTTACGATAACTCTTTCATCACCAGCGGGATACATATTAGGCAAAATTTTAATACTAATATTAGGTTCATCTTTACATGCTTTTCCTAATGCTAGTAATGCTTTACGATATTTTGTTTTAATAGCAATATATCCTTCTTTTGCACCAGTTAATTCGACTATGTATTTTAAACCTCTAACTAAAACTTCTGGATGTTCTTCCATGAATTTTACGTTGTGACCTAAGATTGGTTCACATTCTGCTGCATTGGCAATAACATATCCTCCAGGAATTTGTGCAGATAACTTAATTCCAGTTGGGAATCCAGCTCCACCAACTCCAACGATACCAGCATCTTTAATTTTTTGAAGTTTATCATCAGTTTTCTCTAATCTAACATAGTCATCAGTTTGTTCTTTATCCAATTTAACAACAATTTCCATATCGTTAATTTCTTCTACTACACCTGATAAACTAGTGTGAATATTTGCCCCTAGCCCATTGGGGGTTGCAACTAGTTGACCACGTTTAACATGATCACCAACATTTACAATTGGTTGACAAGGACCACCAACGTGTTGTTTAAGTGGGATATTGATTTTTTCAACATTAAACTCTAACATTCCATTTTTCCTCCTTTCTTTAAAATTTGTTTACAAGCAGTAGTTCCAAACTTCTACTACATTTATTGTATAACAGCATATAACTTTTTGTAAAGGTTTATTTTTATTAAAAAAACAATATATATTTAAATTTTTTTATATAAATATTGCATTTTCTATACAGAATGTTAGTAAGAAAGGATTTTCATTCTAATTTTTTTTAGAATTTTTATTTATTTAATTTATGTATAATTGAAAACAGTTATCAATTTACATAATCTCATAAACTATAACAATGTATACATTTACACATATAACAATATTTTATTAATTACAAAAAAATATCTATTAATTATAGTTAATCCTATTATATCTACACACTAAAAACCTATAAAATAAGACTTTCAAACACTTTTTTACATACTTTAAATAAATACATGTTATACTACCAACTTGAAATTTATATATACATCTGTATTATAGAAGATGTATGTAAAAATTTATTTTTTAATTACAAAATATACCGACTCCGTAGTAGTTAGATTTTTTCTCTAACTTTCGAAGTCGGTACTTTTATAATATGCTCCAAGATTTATATTCTATTTTTTCTAATATATTACTATCATTCAATATTTCCTGTTTTAATTTTAGAAGAAGTGGTGATGCATTAGTAATATTTAATTCACTTATATCCATCCAGTAAATACCGGCAGAATCATTTTTCTCATTGCCTAAAAATGTTTGTATCTCTTTTGACTGATAAGTTTCTATCTCTACATCATAAAAGACCATCATATGATGGGAGTGACTCAAAAATCGTGATTTCGGAGAAATCGCGATTTTTTAGAGTCACCCCCGCAAAGTTTATTAGATATCTAAAAAGCTTTCACAAAGCGAATTTAGATATCAATAAACCACTGCGTCTATGAGTTCTCATATGAACTTTGTTAAATTTTAGGTCTTTTGGGTAAGCTTCTTCCTCTTCTACAAATATATCATAAACTCTGCAATTGTCATAAGAGCTCACTTTATACCCTGTTTCTTCTAGAAATTCTCTAACTAAAGTTTCCGTAAATCTCTCACTAGTTTTTTTGACTACCTCCTGGTAGATCGAATCTATTCTTATACGGTCCCCTTGCCTTTTTTATACACAATACTTTATTTTCTTTTAAACACACACCATAGATACCTAAATAATCAATAACCATATTACCTCCTAAAATACAATAAAAATGATGCAAACCTTGTTTAAATCTGCATCATCTCTTGTTTATTATTCTAATTCTGCTAATTTTTGTTTTAGATAAGGTACTAACTCATCTTTAAGATCACTCTTAAGGGCAAAGTCAATTGTTGTCTTAACAAATCCAATTGTTTCACCTACATCGTAACGTTTACCTTGGAAATCATACGCATAAACATTTTCTTCTTCATTTAACATTTGGATAGCATCAGTTAATTGAACCTCTCCACCAACACCTACTTGTTTCTTAGCTAAGTGTTTAAAAATTCCTGGGTTAAGAACATATCTTCCCATAATCGCTTGGTTAGATGGCGCTGTTCCTGGAGCTGGTTTTTCTACAAATGTCTCAACTTCGTATAAATGACCATCTTGTGATTTTGGAGCAATAACACCATATCTATGTGTCTGATCTTCTGGTACAGTTTGTACTCCGATTACAGAGCATCCTGTTTCTTCGGCTTTATCAATAAGTTGTTTAATTGCTGGATACTCTTCATTAATTACTACATCATCTCCAAGTAATACCGCAAACGGTTCATCTCCAATGAAGCTACGTGCTGTTAAAATCGCATCACCTAAACCTGCCATTTCTTTTTGACGTACATAGTGAATATTAGCAAGTTGCGTTGGGTACTTAACTTTTTCTAACATTGCTAACTTACCTTTGTTTTCTAACTCAACTTCTAATTCAACATTTCTATCAAAGTGGTCTTCAATAGCTCTTTTTTGTTTACCAGTTACAATAATTATATCTTCAATTCCAGCTTTTACCGCTTCTTCTACTATGTATTGAATAGTAGGAGTATCGATAATCGGAAGCATCTCCTTAGGTAATGCTTTAGTTGCAGGAAGGAAACGTGTACCATATCCTGCTGCTGGAATAATCGCTTTTCTAACTTTCTTCATGTATTCACCTATATTCTTTTCTTAAAATTTTACAAACTAATAATAACATATTTTTATTGTTTTGGCAAATTTTTCTTTATTTTTCAAACTATATACATAACATTTTTTGTTTTAGCTTCTCTAGACATCTCTAATTTAAACATTGATATTATGTTAATTCAAAATATACAAAACTAAAATAACGTTACCTTTCGAACATTTTACGAACAATCATTAATTAAGACTTGGAATAAACTACTCTATTCCAAGTCCTAATTATTTTATCGTGTATTCAAGGCTTGCACCACTACACTTGTTGTATTTTCTTTACCATTTCTATAATAGGTCACTTTAATAGTATCTCCTATTTTTGATTTTTCAAATAAATATTTTCTAACTGCAGCAACATCTTTGACATCTTCACCATTCAATTTCGTGATAATATCATATTTTTCTATCCCTGCTTGTGCAGCTGGAGTACCATTTTCAACGTATCGAACTACTACCCCTTGCTTACCTTCAAAGTTTAATTGTGATTTCAATGTATCACTATCAACTGTATTTACAGATACTAATTGAACACCTAAAGCTGGACGAATTACTTTACCAGATTGTTCCAGCTGCTCAGTAATTAATTTCACCTCATTAGACGGTATTCCAAATCCTATACCTTCAGCACTTACGTTCGATGTTGCTTTTGCTATTTTTGATTCATTAATTCCGATAAGTTTACCTTCATTATTAATTAATGCTCCACCTGAGTTACCTGGGTTAATAGCGGCATCAGTCTGAATTACCGTTTGATTCCAGTCATTTTTACCATCACCATCAACATCCATAGGAATTTGTCTATTTACAGCAGATACTATACCTTTTGTAACAGTGTTAGATAAGTTAACATCAAGAGGAGATCCGATAGCAAAAGCTGTTTCTCCTACTGCGATTTTATCACTATCAGCAAAATCCATTGTAGTTGTCACATTATCACCACTGATTTTCAATACAGCTAAATCTGTCCATACATCAGTTCCAACAACTTCTGCATTAACATTAGTTCCATCACTTAAAATTACCGATAGTTTTTTAGCTCCATTTACCACGTGATTGTTAGTTACAACATAAGCAGTATTACCAGATTTTTTGTAAATAACCCCACTTCCGCTAGATGCTGGTTTTAATTCACTAGAATTACTAGAATCACTAGAGTCACTTCCAGATCTTCTTGAATTTCCTCCTAGAATTGACTCAAGATTATTGCTAGAGTTACTTTGATAGTTTACGATTGAAACTACAGCATCTTTAGCTTTAGAAATTGCATTTACCGTAATTTGTTGATTATCTTTATCTTCTTTCGTAGTAGTTACCGAAGAATTCAATGCTTTTCCAGTTCCCATCACAGCTTGCGCTCCAAATACACTAGTAGCTCCAAGCGCAAATGCTGCAAAGACAGTTAAGAATAATTTTCCATAATTGTTCTTTTGCGGTGCAGCTACCTGCTCATTATTCATTCCCTGTAAATTTTCAAAATCATTATATTGAGAATTATCAACATTATCATAATTTTGATAACCTTGATAATTATTCTGTTCGTTATAATTTTCCTGATTATTTAAATCTTGTAAATTTTTATTATTTTGGTTGTTATTTCTGTTTTCCATAAAAATCCTCCTTTTTAATTTTTATCTTTCGTTGTGTTTCACAACCTATTAAAAAAATCTTTAATCTACATTTTCTATAGTTTTATCATACCAACATCAACTTAAACAAAGTTTAAAGAAAACTTTAAATATAATTAATATTTTTTTACACCTACTATCCTCTCTCCGACTTATAAACAAATCCCTAATATTACTAAAATTCATAAATAAAACAATTCATAATTACTATGCAATATAGATTCCAGACGGTAAAATGTAAATAAAGAATAAAACATCTCACATAGTTCCTTGTTTATAATTTATCTTAATGTTATAATTCTATATATAAATTATATGAAAAAAATAAGAAGGATGCAACATTTGTTGCTTGGAAAGAGAGATATATGAAAACTAAAAGATACATTACATTAGCTAGCATACTTGCTCTAATCTTCACATTCCTATACACATTTAATATAAACTTTGACCTCAATAAACAGTTAAATCTTGCTAATTTAGCAATTACTTTGATTGTTTTAATTTTATGGGTATTATCAGGATATATATTATTAATTAAAGATATTTTCACAATCACAGAAAAAGAACGAAATGGAATCACCTTAATCTTGGTATTATTAGCGATTATATTCTTCTACTATAATCCATTCCCGAATCCAGAAAGCTTTTTTATCACTATACCTAGAATTATATATTTTATACTAACAATAATAATATTTTTCCTACTTATTATTGCTTTTTGGAAAGAAAATCTTACACCTCTAATATCAGCTATCTTTACTCCATTTAGTGTTCAAAGCTACTTGGTAAATATTAAAGGAATCACACAATATACAAGCTACACTCTTTACGTAATAATTTTCTTTATAGCTATAGCTTACACATTAAATTACTTTAGAGGAAAATAAAATTAGAGTTGCAAATTTAGTGCACAAAATAAATTCATTAAATACAAAACAAAAATCTTCAAACATAGGTTGTATACTAAATCCGGGGCATGGAAAAATTCCAGCCCCGGATTTCAATTTTTATATATAAAAAGACAAATATCCAATATAATTAAAGTGTAGAAAAATAATTAACTAAGAAAGGATATTTGTCATGAATAATTTTATCACAAATTTACTATTAATAAAAGACCAAAATATAACTATGGAGGATAAACTTGATTTAATCAATGTAGATGGTCAAGATACATTCATATTTCATGGAGCTTTGTCATATGAACCAAAGTGTTGTACAAACTGCGGTTGTATGAAAGAAGGAAATAATATAGTTAAAAATGGATTCGGCGATCCTTTAAAAGTAGCTTTATTAAAGATATCAGAATGCCCTACATACCTTAAATTAAAGAAACAACGCTTTAAATGTAGAGAATGTAATTCTAAGTTTTGTGCTGAAACATCATTTGTACAAAAGCACTGCAGTATATCTAAAAATCTTATATTTCACATTATGAAGAATCTTTCTAAGACACTATCATTTAAATATATAGCTGAATTAAGTAATGTATCAGTATCTACAGTAGTAAGAGTAATGAAATCATGTAGAGAAGCTGTAGAAGTTACGACTCATTCAAACCTACCAGAACACCTGTGTTTCGATGAAATAAAATCAACTAAAGATAGTAAAAATGGAATGAGTTTCGTATTCTTAGATGCTAGAACACATGATTTTATAGATATTGTAGATGGGAGAACACTACATATATTAAAACAATACTTTATGAGATATCCAAGAAAAGTAAGAAAGAAAGTAAAAACGATTTGTATAGATATTTATCCTCCTTATATGAATATGATTAGAGAGATGTTCCCTAACGCTGAGATAATAATAGATAGATTCCATATGGTTCAAAATATTAATAGAGAATTAAATAAAGCTAGAGTAAAACTAATGAATCAATATAAGAATAAAAAAGGTTCTACTTACACTATTCTAAAGAACTTCTGGAAAGTAATATTAGAAGATAGAGATAAAGTAAATTCAACAAAAATATTCTATTCTAGAAGCTTTAAACGCTATGTAACTAGAAAAGAAGTATTAGATTATATATTAGCTATAGATGCTGAATTTACAGCCAGCTATGAGAGAGTACATGCGATAAGAGAAGCTATTAAGGCTAAAGATTCTGTAGAATTAGAGAAGTATATAGATATGGACACTAGAGGATTATCTAAAGGTGTATCTAAAGCTATAAATACTATGAAAAAACACAAAGAGTATATGCTTAACGCTGTTAAATATGAGTATTCTAATGGCCCATTAGAAGGATTTAATAATAAAATAAAACTACTAAAGAGAGTATCTTATGGATATTCTAGCTTTATTAATTTCAGACTACGTATTTTAATTATGTCTAGATTATTTGTTTCTGAGTATAAAAATAATATCAAGCTTAAAGAAAACAAGAAAAAATCTAAGCAGCAAAATGCTGCCTAGATTTCATTTCCTATTTTTCTCCATGCCCCGAATTTGACAAAGAGCCCAAACATACAAGTTAAATTATGTTTGAAGATTATTTTTTATACTAATACTATATATTTTTTACAAATATCCGCAAAGAAACTTTGGACATCACCTGCTTTTAACATAGCTTCTTGTTCTTCATCTACAATATAGTTCTCACTAGCTTCCATAACTGCAAGAAGTCGTTTGAATGTATCAGCGAACAATGCTTCGTCCTCATTTAATAAATAATTAAAGTTCTGCTCAGCAAAAAATGGAACAAACACCTCTCTAAAGGCACCTTGACGTATTCTACCAATAAGTTTTTCTCCACTAGCAGTAACGAATAAATCACCTTGCTTTTCTACAAATTCCTTCGCTTTTATATGACTGGAAAAAATTTGGAATCCTTCCGCCTCTTTATACTCTCTAAAAACTGGAATTTTTAATCCTTGTTCTTCATAAAGAGTTTTATCTATTATTACGAAAACCTCTTCTAAATCCCAAAATTCTTTCGCTATATAATAAAATGCTACACGCCATCTACTATCACTTTTCGGTAATCTCTTAAATGTAGCTATTTGTTCAACTAATTTAATATCTTTTTCCAATATTGTTTCCTCTATTCTATATGAATTTAATCTATTTGAATTATTGTTCCGATACGTTTTGGAGTAGCGTTGTCTAATCTATATGAAAAGAATTTATCATTATCTCTAACCGTACAGAAATCAATAATTTTAATGTTATCTTCTAGTATACCACATTTTCTCAACAATTCTTTATTCAATTGCCATAAATCTAAATAATATTTACCATCATTTTCTTTATAATAATTCGGCACTTCTAAAGCAGCGAATTTCTCTATAAGATCATAAGAAACTTCATAGTTATCAACACTAACTGACGGCCCTATAATGGTCTTAATGTCTTCTACCTTACAATTATATTTACCTGTCATGATATTTACCATTTCTCCGGCAATATTTCCATATGTTCCTCGCCATCCTGCATGAGCTAAAGCAGCAACACTTTGCTTTTTATCATAGAAAACAACAGGTACACAGTCAGCTGTGAAAATCAATAATGGTGTCGCAGCTAAATTAGTAATTAAGCCATCAGCTTCCCTCCCGTTCTCATTAAGATCAGAATACGATTCAATAATACGCACATCTGCTCCATGAACTTGTGTATTAAAGACTATATTATTATGATTAAATCCATATTCATCAGAGAATCTTTTCATATCCTCACTATTTTTCGCATCAACCTTTCTATTAGTGAATGCAATTTTTATATTATCATCATTAACTAAATATCCATCAACTATCTCTATCATAACAACCTCCTAAATTAACGCTAATATTATTATACACAAAATATAAGTCTATGTCCCATTTCTCTACTCTATAAAACTATTACTTTTGTGTCCTTAATTCAAAATTCAACTAAAAAATAGGAATCTGAAAAATATCCATCTTTCAGACTCCTACTCAACATTTATCTTATTCTTCTACTAAATCTAAGTAAACTTTTTTACTAAATGTTGTTGAATTTAGCACAGTACGGATTGCATTAATTACTGTACCTTTTTTCCCTATTATGCGCCCACAATCTTCTGGGTGCACTGTTAAAATGTAATGTTCACGAGCATTTTTAACAATTTTTTCAATTTTAATTTCATCTTTATGCTCAACAATTTCACTAACAATACTATAAATTAATTCTTCCATGTGTCTCTCCTTATTTAGCTACAATATTAACTAATCTTCCAGGAACAACAATTACTTTCATAACTTGTTTTCCTTCGATTAATTCTTTTACTTCTTCATTAGCTAGAACGATTTGCTCTAATTCAGCCGGTGTTAAGTCTTTCTTAACATCTAATTTAGCCTTAACTTTACCCATAAGTTGAACTACGATTTCTACAGTGTCACTTACAAGTTTGCTCTCATCGAATGTTGGCCATGGTACATATGAAATTGACTCAGTATTACCGTAGATTTCCCACATCTCTTCAGCAAGGTGAGGTGCAAATGGTGCAAGAAGTTGGATAAATCCTAACGCATATTTACGAGGAATGTATTCAGCTTTGTAACAATCATTTACAAATACCATAAGTTGAGAAATAGCTGTATTAAATCCAAGAATTTCGATATCTTCAGATACTTTCTTAACAGTGTAGTTATAGCTTACTTCTAATTCTGCATTATCTTTATCTTGAACTTTATCATTTACTTTTCCAGTTTCTTCATCTACGAATAGACGATATACTCTATCTAAGAAACGACGTGATCCGTCAAGCCCATTTTCACTCCATGCGATAGACGCATCTAATGGCCCCATGAACATTTCATAAACACGTAATGTATCAGCACCGTGAGATACGATAATATCATCAGGGTTAACTACATTACCCTTAGATTTAGACATTTTTTCCGGACGACCATCTTTACCTTCAGCAAGAATCATACCTTGATTGAATAGTTTTTGGAATGGTTCACGACTTGGTACTAAACCTAAATCGTAAAGCACTTTATGCCAGAAACGAGCATATAATAAGTGAAGAACTGCGTGTTCTGCTCCACCGATATATACATCTACAGGTAACCAGTATTTTAATTTCTCTGGATCAGCAAACATTTCATCATTGTGTGGGTCAATATAACGTAAGTAATACCAACAAGAACCAGCCCATTGAGGCATTGTGTTAGTTTCACGTTTACCTTTTTTACCAGTCTCAGGGTCTACTACATTTAACCACTCTTCGATATTAGCAAGTGGAGATTCCCCTGTTCCTGAAGGTTTAATGTTATCAGTTTCTGGAAGTAATAGTGGAAGTTCACTATCCGGTACTGTAGTCATAGTACCATCTTCCCAGTGGATGATTGGAATTGGTTCTCCCCAGTAACGTTGTCTTGAGAATAACCAGTCACGTAGTTTGTAAGTAACTTTACTACGTCCAACATTATTTTCTTCTAAGAATTCAATAACTTTTGCGATAGCTTCTTCGTTATTTAATCCGTTGATAAAATCAGAGTTGATGTGTTTACCATCACCGTAGAATGGCACAACAACTTCTCCATTATCTTCGATAACAGCTTTGATTGGTAGGTTAAACTTAGTCGCAAACTCATAATCACGCTCATCGTGTGCAGGAACAGCCATTACAGCCCCAGTTCCATAGCTTGCTAGAACGTAGTCCGCAATCCAAAGTTCTACTTTTTCACCATTTACAGGATTAATCGCATAAGCTCCTGTGAATACTCCTGTTTTATCTTTGTTAAGGTCTGTTCTTTCAAGGTCAGACTTACGTTTAACGATGTCAAGGTACTCCTCAACAGCCGCTCTTTGTCCTTCTGTAACGATTTCTTCTACAAGTTTGTGTTCAGGTGCAAGTACACAGTAAGACACACCGAATACAGTGTCAGCACGTGTAGTGAATACTGTGAATACTTTATCAGTTCCTTCAATTTTGAAATCAATCTCAGCACCTACAGATTTACCGATCCAGTTACGTTGCATAGCTTTAAGACTTTCTGGCCAATCAAGAATATCTAAATCAGCAAGAAGTTTTTCAGCGTAATCAGTAATTTTCAGTACCCATTGACGCATAGGACGACGCTCTACAGGGTGTCCTCCACGCTCAGATTTACCATCGATAACCTCTTCGTTAGAAAGAACTGTTCCTAATGCTGGACACCAGTTTACAGGTACTTCATCAACATAAGCAAGTCCTTTTTCATAAAGTTTTTTGAAAATCCATTGAGTCCATTTGTAATACTTAGGATCTGTTGTATTTACTTCTCGATCCCAGTCATAAGAAAATCCTAATTCTTTAATTTGGCGACGGAACGTATCGATATTTGTTTTTGTAAAATCTCTTGGGTCATGACCAGTATCTAATGCATATTGCTCAGCTGGCAATCCGAATGCATCCCATCCCATTGGATGAAGCACATTATACCCATTTGCTCTTTTATATCTACTTAAGATATCAGTAGCCGTATACCCTTCTGGGTGACCTACGTGAAGTCCAGCTCCTGATGGATAAGGGAACATATCTAATGCATAAAATTTCTCTTTTGTATGATCGTCTAATGTTTTGAATGTTTTATTTTCATCCCAATATTTTTGCCATTTTTTTTCTACAACTCTGTGGTTATATACCATAATTTAAGCACACTCCTTCGCTTTCAAGTTCTCTAAGTTATAGTATACCAATTTTAAAGACTTTTAGCAACAACTGAAAAGATTTAATATGAATTTATTGATATAACTTAATACATAAAAATGAGGATACCTCATAAAAATGATTTTACAAATCAAAATTTTTGAGATATCCTCGTTATAATTATTTACACTTTATTAAATAATAATATTAGATTTATTTGTAGTATTCTACGATTCCATCTACAATTCCATCAGCTAGTTTTTCTTGATATTCATTAGTTTTAATTTTGTTTACTTCCTCTTGATTGTCAATAAATCCTAACTCAACTAAAATTGACGGAATAGATGTTTCACGAAGCACCGCAAATGATGCACGTTTCACGCCTCTATCATATGCTCCAGTTTTGTAAAGTAGATTTTGTTGAATTTTATTAGCTAATTTTCTACTTTTCTCTATTCTGTCAGGGTTGTTGTGATTTTCTTTATTTATCGCAGGAGTATACCCAGCTTCAGGTTTATAATAGTAAGTTTCTATACCGTAAGCCGCTCCTCTTCCTCCAGCATTAAAATGAATACTTAAAAACATGTCCGCATTAGATTTATTTGCTTGATCTGCACGACTTACTAATCCTACATCTTTATCTGTGTTTCTACTTGTTAATACTGTATAACCTAAAGAAGCAAGTCTACTACTTACTTTATTATATACACTAAGAGTTAAATCTTTTTCTTTAACACCATTTTCAAATGCTCCTGAGTCACTTCCACCATGTCCTGGATCTAAGAAGATAGCACGTCTAGTATTTTTATCTCTTGATGCATCTTTTACCCATGCTCCATTTGCTCCAACATAATAACGACCATTATCTACCCAGCTGTTTGTTGCCATTTTCCCATCGGCTCCTAACCAGTAGTTTCCTGCCCATTTGTTTCTCGCTAATGTCCCATCTGCGTTGTAGTAATACCAAACGTTAGAATCTTTTACCCAACCTTGTTTCTTCTCTTCTGGATGTTTAGCACCTTTTACCCATGCTCCATCAGTTCCTACATAATAACGATTGTTATCTACCCAGCTGTTTGTCGCCATTCTTCCATCGGCTCCCAGCCAGTAGTTTCCTGCCCATTTATTTCTTGCCAATGTTCCGTCTGTGTTGTAATAGTACCATGTGTTCGCTTCTTTTACCCAACCTTGTTTCTTCTCTTCTGGGTGTTTTGCATCTTTTACCCATGCTCCATCATTTCCTACATAGTAACGATTATTGTCTACCCAGCTGTTTGTTGCCATTCTTCCATCAGCTCCTAGCCAATAGTTTCCTGCCCATTTATTTCGCGCTATCGTTCCATCTGTGTTGTAGTAGTACCATGTGTTCGCTTCTTTTACCCAACCTTGTTTCTCCTCTTCTGGGTGTCTAGCATTTTTTACCCATGCTCCGTTTGCTCCTACGTAGTAGCGATTATTGTCTACCCAGGCATTCGTCATCATTTTTCCATCTGCACCTAACCAGTAGTTTCCTACCCATTTATTTACTACTAAACTACCATTATTGTAGTAATACCATGCACTACCTGCTTTTGTCCATCCTTGTTTTGTTGTAGTTGCTATTATTTGGTTTTGAGCTCCTTTTACCCACGCTCCATTTGCTCCTACATAATAACGACCATTATCTACCCAAGCATTCGTTACCATTTTCCCATCGGCACCTAACCAATAACTTCCTACCCAAGCATTTCTTACTAGCGTACCGTTTTGATTATAAAATGACCAAGAATTCCCGCTTTTCACCCAACCTTGCGCTGCTTGTACGTCATTACTAGATACAGTATTAACTATGATTGGCGTAGCTAATACTGTTAATAAACTTAATCCTAATTTAATGTGATTTTTTCTCATAAATTATTCCTCCTAATTCCTTTCTAAAAATAAATACATTCTTTTTAATTGTATTATATTTTCAAACTATTTTCAAAGAAACATAGTAAATGTAATAGTTTTTTAATATTACTCTCATATTTATTGACACTTACTTCTACTTCTTATAAAATTAATATATAAAATTATAGGAAGGACTCGCCTATGCGAGAGATTTACACTATGACTAAGAAAATACTTGTTACAGGTGGAGCTGGATTTATCGGGTCTCATACTTGTATAGAATTATTAAATAATGGAAATGAAGTAGTTGTCGTTGATAACTTATATAACGCAAATAAAAAAAGCTTAGAAGTTGTAGAAAGAGTAACTGGTAAAAAAGTAACTTTCTATGAAGTTGATATTCGTGATGAAGATAAATTAAACGAAGTATTCGAAAAAGAAGGAGATATTTTTGGAGTTATTCACTTCGCTGGTTTAAAAGCAGTTGGTGAATCTTGCCAATTACCTTTAAAATACTATGATAACAACGTTGCTGGAACTACAACTTTATGTCGCGTTATGGAGAAACATAACTGCAAAAATATTATCTTCAGTTCATCAGCTACAGTATACGGAGATCCTCATGCATTACCAATTAAAGAAGATTTCCCATTATCTGTAACTAACCCATACGGACGTACTAAACTAATCTTAGAAGAAATCTTAGGGGATGTTTATGCAGCAGACAATGAGTGGAACGTAGTACTACTTCGTTACTTCAACCCTATCGGAGCACATGAGTGTGGAGATATCGGAGAAGATCCAACAGGAATTCCAAACAACCTACTTCCATACGTTATGCAAGTAGCAGTAGGGAAATTAGAAAAAGTTAATGTCTTCGGTAACGACTTCGATACACACGATGGAACTGGTGTTCGAGATTATATTCACGTAGTAGACCTAGCTCGTGGTCACGTAGCAGCCCTTAAAAAATTAGAAAAAGGTAGCGGACTATCTAAATATAACCTAGGAACAGGAATTGGATATTCTGTACTAGATATTATTAAGAGTGCATCAGCTGCTGTTGGACGCGACCTACCTTACGTTATTGCGCCACGTCGTGCTGGAGATATCGCTGCATGTTATGCTGATGCTACAAAAGCAAAAGAAGAACTTGGATGGGAAGCAGAGTACGATGTAAAACGTATGTGTGAAGACTCTTGGAGATGGCAAAGTAAACATCCAAATGGATTCGCTGAATAATATAATTTAATAAACAAATTAACATAAAAAACGAGTATCTAAATATTACTTAGACACTCGTTTCTTTTATTTAGATATCACCATAAATGGTCCTCCCACAGAATTATCTTCTGGTGCCATACTACGTTGACTCCAAATTTCATCGATACTATACCATTTATTAGTTTTTTCTTGATTATCTGGATCTATTGCATGAACTTTTCCATTTTGATACCCACTTAAAATAATTGCATGTGTACCATTTCCTTTTACAAAAAGTCCATGACCAACAGAACCAAATACAATATTCCCACTTTTTAACGCCACTTTTAAATCATCCTTGGAGTTAATCACACGATAATTACATCCCCAGTGTTCTATTGCAGCAGCTGCTCCATCACTAGAAGTTCCCACAAACATAGTATTCATTTCTGTAGATGTATTATAAATATAATCAGCAACCTGAACTGGTGTAACTTCTTCTTTCAATACTGATAAAACCATAGATAAGGATGTAGGAACACAGCCTGATATTTTCATATTAGAAATACCATATCTCTTAGATCCCCACCTAGCATCCGCTTGATAATATTGAGGGAATTTCACAGGTTTTACAGATTCTTTACCTGTAGCATTATTCATTATACTATCTTCTGAAGTAAAGGATTCCACTTTATCACTTTGTTCTTTTAACAGATCCGCTTTAACATCATTAAAACTTGCTAATAATAAACTACCTACAAGAATCATACTTATTCTCTTTTTCATAAACCTGTCACCTCCTATATTTCAGCTAAATTTATTTATAATTATACTATTTTTAACTAACAAAAACAAATAGGAGTACCTCAAAATCGATAATTTTATAAAGTCAATCTATTCAAAGCACTCCTAGGTATTTTTTCAAAAAATATCAACAAGAATTTTCTACTTATTAGTATATTCTTTCTTCCAACTAAATCCTTTTATTAACCCTACTAAAGTTCCCCATCCATAGCTAAAATGAACTAAAAATAGTAAACATGGAATTAATAATAAAGTTGCATTAAACTTGTTATTAATTATTGTCATAGTTGTAACAAAAACTGTAAATAATGCATAAGAAATCCCAAGCAATATTGCGAATACCTTCGTTAATGGCAACATCAATAAACTAAAAATTATACCTAAAACAAAGACAAACGGTACAAAATGGAAAATTGAGAAAGCCTTAGGGTATACATGACTTACTTTACCAATCCAGTATCCATTAGAATATTTTTGTTTCAACATTCTCTTTACAGTAGGTCTAGTATATTGATAAGACAATATATTATTACTATAACGAATTTTATAACCATTTTTTCTAATTCTATAATGTAATTCATTATCTTCTACACGACCAACTTGTTCATCTAATAAACCTATCTTATCAAAAATCTCTTTTCGATACATTCCTTGAAATACAGAGCTTACATATTTTTTAGAAGTTTCTTTTCGATAATTAGCTATACCGCTACCAAACATATTTTCTTCAACTAGCAACAACGTTTTACTTAAAGCATCCTCATTTTCAATAATATTAGGTCGTGGTCCACCACAAACATCTTCTCCACTTTCTATAACTTTAACATTATTTTCTATAAAATTCTCCGTTATATGTGAATGACAATCTACCTTAAGGATACATTCTCCCTTTGCAGCTCGAATTCCAACATTCATCCCCGCAGATAGAATCACCTTAGGATTTTTTAATAAAACTACATCAAAGAAATCATGATTACTCTCTTTAAACTCCTGCAATATAGCCCAACTATTATCTTTCGACATTCCATCTATAAAGATAAGTTCGATATTATCGTGATTATATGTTTGATTTTTAAAATCTTCAATTAACCTTGGTAAAAATTTCTCTTCATTTAAAAGTCCGATTACAACCGAAACTAACATAATTTTCTCCTTACCAAAAAGGAAGCTAGATTAAAATAACCTAGCCACATCCTTTTCTTATCTATCTTTTCTTCCTAATTTTTCATTAGCACTAAACATTATACTTGCAATAGATTCTCCCCAATATGGAGCCGTTGCATAGTTAACATTCATTCCACCTGCTTTATTTCCTAAATAAGCACCTTTTGCTGGATATCCTGTGTTACTTAAGTAGTTACGATCAATCCAACGTGCAGCACCTAGAATACCACTATCTACATTATCAAATTTTGTCGCAGAAGTATATGGAGTAGTATCATAAGCAGCGATACCAAAGAAATTATTTTTATCTCTCGCAATTTGACTTCTTCCCCATGCACTCTCAAGAGCACTATGAGCAACTAAGTAAAGAGCATTAACTCCATATCTTTGTTCAGCAGCTTTAAATGTAGCACCTTTTCCAGCAAGCTTACTATTGTTAGCTCCCATCAGACTATATAATCTATTGATATCTGCAGCAGTATAGTTAGATCTTGATTTTAAATTAGAAAATTGGAAAGGATGATCTAATTTAAATGTTCCAAAGTTAATTCCATCAGCAGAATAATATGATTTTCCTACTTGCATATTTGGATTGTGGTAAGCAACCATTACCTTGTTATATGCTGAGTATCTGTGATATACATATTTACCATCACTTACATAGTCAGGGATAAATGTTGTACTAGAGTTAACAGCTGCAACTTGTCCTGAGTTTACATAACCTGTAATTCCAGCTACTTGTACAGGGATTCTTCCGTTCACAGTAGCTCTATTATCTCTAAATAAGATTGTATCTTTTGAAACATGAGATAAAATTCTACCATTAGCATCATATACAGGAATGTATAATGCTGTTACTTTGTAATATCCAGAATAAGTAGTAGAGTTAGTAGTATTCTCAGATTTCGAAGCTGTTCTATCCGCTCCTTTTACCCACGCTCCATTATTTCCTACGTAATAACGATTGTTATCCACCCAGCTGTTTGTCGCCATTCTTCCATCGGCTCCTAGCCAGTAGTTTCCTGCCCATGCATTTCTTACTACTGATCCGTTTTTATAGTAGTACCAAGAACCGCTCTCTTTTTGCCATCCTGACTTGTTTGAATAGTTTTTAATCCATGCCCCATCAGCTCCTACGTAATAACGGTTGTTGTCTACCCAGCTGTTTGTCGCCATTCTTCCGTCGGCTCCTAGCCAGTAGTTTCCTGCCCATGCGTTTCTTACTACTGATCCGTTTTTATAGTAGTACCATGTGTAGCCTTCTTTCACCCAACCATTTTGCACTGTTGTAGTATGTTGAGCTCCTTTTACCCACGCTCCATTACTTCCTACATAGTAACGACCTCCATCTACCCATGCATTAGTCGCCATTCTTCCATCAGCTCCTAGCCAGTAGTTTCCTATCCATGCATTTGCTACAACTTTTCCATGGTTATAGAAGTACCAGGCATTACCAACTTTTGTCCAACCTTGTTTAACTGTATTCGTAGCCGCTTGATTCTGAGCTCCTTTTATCCACGCTCCGTTACTTCCTACATAGTAACGACCTCCGTCTACCCATGCATTAGTCGCCATTCTTCCATCGGCTCCTAACCAGTAGTTTCCTGCCCATGTATTTCTTACTAATGTTCCATTTTGATTATAAAGGTACCAAGCATTACCACTTTTCACCCATCCTTGTGCTGCTTGAGCATCATTACTTGCTACTGCATTAACTGCGATTGGTGTAGCTAGTACTGTTAACACTCCTAATCCTAATTTAAGTTTATTTCTTCTCATTCTTAATATTCCTCTGTACTCATATTTATGCACTAATAATTATACCATATTCCCTTCTTATTTAAGGTTACAAATAGATTATTTTTTATTACATATATATTACAAAATAGCAAGAAATATTATTACTTAATCTCTATGAATAACAAAAAAGAATGGAGATTATTTCTCACATTCTTCTTTTAGTATTTCTTCTAATTTTTTATAGTCTTTAACACTATCAATTTCATATATACTGTTAGCTTCTAATTCTTCTACATAGACATCTAATTTTTCTATGTTATCTTTAACCATATTATCCCAGTATAAATTCATAAACTCATTGCTTTCGTAAGCTTTATCGATAAAACCTACGATTTTCTCTGCAGTTTTCTCATCCCAGAAAGATACTCCACTTAAAATTCTTCCAGCTTTACTATCTACGATAATATCTTGAACCTTGTAATCATCTCCGTAGATCAAGAACCACTCATTTTCACAATCTTCACGATACACGCTAAAATATGTTGATCGATCGATATCCGCTCTAAACATATTTTTAAATAAATAGTTATCTGCATCGATTACATAACTATCTGCCAATTTTTCCTTAACTAAGTATAACGAGTAGAAGTTATTATACTCAGCGTATTTATCATTGAACACTAACTCTACATTATACTTCTCTTTTAAATAATCGAATTGCTCATGTAGATAACCAACAACTACGATTATCTCATCTATTCCTTTTTCTTTTAAAAATTCTATTTGATACTCCACAAGAGGCTTATCTTTAACTTTTATCAATGCCTTTGGAGTATTATCCGTCATAGGTCTAAGACGCGTGCCTAACCCTGCGGCTAATATAATTGCTCTCACTATTTTGTTACTCCTCTCTCACAATAACATACACACCTAATATTATAATAAGTGATGTTACTACTAATTGTACATTTACTGCTAATCCTACAAAAATCATAGAAAATATTATTGTCCAAACAACATAACTAACATTTAGCCCAGTTGCTTTCGCTGGTTCTAATCTATTAATAGCCATGTAATATAAGATATAAGATACCATATTACTCACAACGAAGAATACAATAAGTCCTCCGAATTTAACATCAAGACTAGTTTCAATTCCTAATCCGTTAAATAAAATTATTACTAAATATGCTAAAAATGATGTCACCTGACGGATTAATAACGTCTCAAGCTCATTTAAATTATTTTTCATTGCATATGAACTTAATACACTCTCACTCCCCCATGCAATAGCACAGATTAACGCAAACATGAATCCAAGGTAGAATGATTCAACCTGTTCACTCTTATAACTTTGAATGAAAATACCAACAATAATTAGCGCTATACCAATAATAGTTTTTGATGAAACTTTATTTTTTAAAAATATAACAGCTAATATCACCGATACAGCTGGATAAATAGCTGTTATCGAAGAAGTAAGACCACTTCCTATATACTTCACCGCATATAAGTTACACTGCATACCAATAGGCCCGGCAAGAAGCGCACCTATAATAACACTAATACTTTTTATATTCGTAAAGATTTTAAAATTGATTCGTTTATACTTAACTAATATAATCGCCAAAAGGACAAAAATACTAATAAAATCATGGATTACCGCGACTGCAAAAGGCGAAACATTATACAATGAAAATATATACGCACTTATTGCAAGACCTAATCCCCAAAACAACCCTGATAATAAACCTGCTGATACACCTATTTTATTCTTCATAACTTTCTACATACTCTTTCAAATTTTTTAATGCTCTTAAATATCTGTCTTTTCCATAAGTTCCAAAGTCTGCACCTTGTTCTTCTTTATAAATCGTCCACAGACTCCATACGAAGTCTTGAAGTATTTTATAAATCATAATCTTAGCCACGCTAACAGGAGTATTTTCACTAAAATAATATTTAAAAAACTCTCCTTCTTCTGCTTTTCTAAAATTAGACTCTAAAAATAACGCAGCTAAATCCCACATTGGATCATTCATTGAAGAATACTCCCAATCAATAAGATACACTCGACCATTTTCATCTTCAATAAAATTCTCAGGAACAAGATCAATATGACATGATTTCTTGTCCACACCAATTTCTTCTAGGTGTTTCTGTAAAGAGAATATTTTCTCCCTTATCTTGTCATAATATGGATAATTAATATTACCTTCTATCAAGTCCTCATATTTCCTAATCTCATCAAAAATTTTAAATTCACCTTCAAGAATTTTTCCAGAACTGTGCACTTTTTTAAGAATATTAGCAACATCCTCTTTTTTCGATTTTAAATAATGCGCATCAAAAGTAGTCGCATTTTCAATATATTCATTTACTTTGATTCCAGATTCAATATCAAAAATATAATTTTTAACATCTAGTTCTAAATCCGCAAGATTTGCAAGATTATTTTTTTCCGCAATCCTGTTGATTAACTTATCCGTTCCTTTACCAAAGAATTTGACTATATACTTGTTATTAGTAGTTTCAACTAAGTAATTGCTATTTGTCATTCCACCTAGTTGCTCTACTTTTACTATTTCTTCTGATTCAGTAAGTAATTTTCTTATCTTACTTTTTATTAATTGTTTCAATGTAAATCCTCTTTTCCACATTACAATATTACTTATCATTATAACATAAAATGTGATAACTCATAGTCTTTTTACTATATTTTTTCAATATAAAAAATCAGGAGCGACTCAAAAATCGTGATTTCTAAAAAAAACAATTTTGTCGAGTCACTCCCTAATCCTACTTTTAAAATATGTTAAATAACTTTCACAAGCTTCTTTTCAATAGCAATTATTAATTTCTTTATACAATATGCAAAAATAACGCTAACTAATAATACAACAATAGTATAGATTACGTCATTAACTGGTGATGAAACAAAAAACTTACCAAGATAATGCATAACTAAACCATGAATCATATATATTTCAAATGATATATCTCCTAAAAAATTTAGATATTTATTTGAGAAGTTGAGTTTATTTGTTAACAATAAAAAATAAACTACAAAAACCATCGTACATAGATTTCCAACTATTCCATAATAAACATATTTGTTTGTAATCCCGATATTTTTCATAATAATTTCATAACGACGAAATACATACATCAGTATACTAAATGAAACGAGAAAAACAAAATATTTTTTCTCAATAAATTTATCTATAAGACTTCTATCTTTCATCCAAAATACACCTAAGAAAAACGCCATTATACTAACGTATTCCCAATCTCCATGGTTATGATATGCTTTCCAAAAAATATAAACCAATGTAAAAAATACTAGCTTAAAAATTGCTTTGGAATCTTTCTTTTTGAAAGAAACATAGAAAATAACATATAAAACTATTATACTGTTAATAAACCAGCCATTATAAATAATATTGCTGTGGTCTCTCCAAAAAGATAAGAAAAAGTCTACATTAACAACTTCACCTAATGTCGCTCTATAAATCACATAAATGACTATGAAAACAAAAAATGGTATAAATATTCTAACCAATCTTTTCCTTAAGAAATTCTCCATATAAGTTGCGTTGTTGCTATACTGGAAATATAGTCCATAACCAGATAGAAAGAAAAACAATGCAACTATATATCGACCCATATATTCAAAATTCGAAAAATTTTCACCAGTAGTAATTTTCTGAGAAACATGATGAAAAATTATAAGTATAGCTAAAAGACCTTTTAGTGATTTCGTTGATTTACTACTCAAATAGTCGACATCTGTTCTTGGTATAAGATAAACAAATAATGAAATCAATAATAATATAAAAATATCCACTATGTTCTCCTTTTTAAAATCTTAAAAAAATCATTTGAATTAAAATTTATATTCTCTGGAACTTCATACAAATATTCTTCTAATTCTTCAGCACTTATCATTGTAACACAAAATTTAATAATTCTTAAAAATAAACGTATTCAATTTAAACATCACATTATTTAAAGGTGACTCAGAAATCTTCCTTAGTAGTTTTCATGAATCACCTAATTAATTTTATTCTATTACTTTAGTTAATTGATAACAGAAATAGCCTCTTCTATATCTCCCACTTAAACACAGTTTTAAAGGCTGTATTCAAATCAGTTGCGAACACCCTATGTATATCTTTAATATTTCTCACAGGTTGTTCAAGTTCAATAATGTTCTTAAATCTTCTTTCGAATTTCTTATTGCTAAGCATCTCAATAGCTTTCTCAAAGTCGATTCTACCTGAACGCGATGAACCTATTAGCGTTAGTCCTTTTTCTAATATATCACGTGTATTGATATTTACTTTGTATTCACTAACTCCCATTAATACTAGGCTTCCTTGTGGTTTGATGTATTTGATTATGTCATTTATCGCATATCCACTACCATCTCCACCACAACATTCTACACCGTGATCGAAAGTTAAGTCTTTAGGAATATCATCTGTGATATATCTTTCTTTTGCGAAACTAAATAGTTCTAGTTTCTCCCAGTGACGACCTATTACGATTATCTCGCACTCTGGTAGAGTGTAGTTTATTATATTCGCCATAACATAAGCTAGACTACCATCACCAATTATCGCTATTCTTTCTTTTTTACTATGTGAGTTTTTTAAGAATCTATCCATTGCGTGCATTCCAACACTTATGAATTCTGTAATAGCCGCAACAGAATCTTCCACTCCATCATAAGCTACCACTCTATCTTTAGGTAAAGCTACAAACTCTCTCATAAAACCATCGAAACCACTTGATAGAAAGTGTGTGCCGGGCATGTAGTTTTCATAAAATTCTTCGTCACTTTGTCTTGGTGGTTGGTTAGGTATCATTACTACCTTTTGTCCTACTTTATACGTACCTGTTGGGTCTGCGATTACTATCCCTACACATTCGTGAATAAGTGCCATAGGTAGTTTTTTAGCTAGTACCTTTGGATCTCTTTTCCCTTGGTAGTATCTTTGGTCTGCGTGACATAATGCCATGTAGTTTGGACGGATGATGATTCTATCCCCATCATTTATGTTCTCTTCGTTGTATTTTACATTAATAAATTTCGGTTTAATTAATTGATATATTTGATTTATCATATTACTCGTCCTCTAGCATACTTTTAGCTATCTTAAGGTCAGTTACTGTAGTTATTTTGATATTAGAGTATTCTCCCTTAGCTAGTGCTACTTTTTTCCCTTTTATAACGAATATCTTACATGCATCTGTAAGTATTTGTTTTTCTTCTTCGTCTAATGAGTTATATAGATTTAAGAAATCTAAACATTTGAAACTTTGAGGTGTTTGACCTTGGTAGTAATGAGCTCTGTTTGGAATGTTTGAAATGTATTCTCCATTAGTACTTTCTACGATTGTGTCTACAGCTTCTACTACTGTATCTACTGCATCACTCTCTTTAGCTAGACATATGTTGTCTTTAATAATTCTAAGTGTGATGAATGGTCGAACTGAATCGTGAGTAACGATAATATCTTCGTCAGTTAAAGGTTTATATTCATTAATTCTATTAATGATGTTTTCAATAGTTGTATTTCTATCAACACCACCAGGTGTAATAATGACTCTATCAGCAAACGCTGAAACATATTGTTCAACTAAGTCTTCAGCATGAGATACCCAATCTTCATGAACACCGACCACGATTTTTTCGATTTCGGGTTCTAATAAGAACTTTTCAATTGTGTGAATAAGTATTGGTTTTTTACCTAATTCTAAGAATTGTTTTGGCATATTGCTTATTCCCATTCTAGTTCCTGTTCCACCAGCTAATATTCCTGCATATATCATTTTCTTCTCCTTTAAAATCTATTTTTCAATATTCTATCTATTTTATTATATCATAGAAAAACTATAAACATCAAAAATCTTCTATCTAGTCTGATTATTATAAGCCAATAAATTGAAAATATGTTATAATGTTAAATAGAATTTTAGAAAGGATTTCTTTTTATGAAAAACATAAAAGTTAATGCACTAGCAAGCTTAATGGTTAATGTACTAAACATAGTATTTCCATTAATCACTAATCCTTATTTAACTAGAATACTTAGCAAATCAAACTATAGCTATTTCAACACAGCAAATACCTGGGCTAGTTTTGTAATACCTCTTGCAGCCTTTGGGATATATAACTATGGTATTAGATCGATAAGTAAAGTTAAAGACGATAAAAACAAAATTAACTACGTATTTTCAAAATTATTCTATATATCGGTAATTACTTCGATAACTATAACAGCCTTATATTTCATATTTATTAGTGTAGGAACTCATGAAACTGAAAATCTAAAAATATTATATTATATACTTGGAATTCAAGCACTATTTCAATTTTTAAATATTGAATGGATGAATGAAGCGTACGAAAACTACACATTTATTCTATATAAAACACTATTTATTAGAATAGCTATGTTAGTATCAATATTCGCATTTGTAAAAACAGAAGATGATATTATACCGTATGCAATTATAATGAGTGCTACTACAATCTTAAACTATCTACTAAGTTTCTTATGGATAAAAAGAGAAGTTTCATTTATTAAAATCAAAATAAAAGATTTATTAACTTCTACAAAAGCACTAACTACCATGCTATTATTAGCAAACGCTAATATGCTTTATACATTGCTTGATAGGATGTTTATTACAAAAGCTCCGAATGAAAACTATATTTCATACTACACTATAGCATCGAGTATAGTAATGCTTATAGCTGGGGTTCTTAGTGGTGCATTAAATGTTAGTCTTCCTAGACTGGGGTATTACTTAGGGAAAAAAGACCACGACTCGTATGAATATCTAATTAGACAAGGTTCTTCCCTATTCTTCTTCCTAATGATACCTACAAGTATAGGGATAATGATTCTAGGTACATATGCAACTGTTATCTATTCATCAGACAAATACTTAGAAGCAGGAATCGTAACAAGTATCTTCGCCATTAGAACTATTATTTGGGCTATTGAGATGATACTAGGAAAACAAATTATATTTATCAATGACTTCGAAAGTAAACTAACTTCATTTTACTTCATCGGTGGTGGATTAAATGTAATATTAAATTCTACATTATATTTCTGCAACATTTTTAAACCTGAATATTATATCGGAACAACAATTTTCGCTGAAGGACTAGTAGTATTATTAGAAATACAGTTTATTAAAAAACATAAGTTGATCAACTTATCATCAGTATTTTCTTCGCTGTATAAATACCTTATAGTATCACTTGGATTTATACCAATTTACTTCATTTCTAAATTTGCTTTTCATGTTCATTCTTATGAAATAACACTAAGCATGCTGCTTATGGTTTGTACAGTTATAGCAATCTGTGGAATTTATTATTTAGTTGCTCTAATAATACTAAAAGATTCAACAATAAACTATGCCATAAATATGGTTAAAGGGAAAATTAAAAAGAGTTAGAGATTTATTCTTCTAACTCTTTTTGTATTATTTACATGTCTCTTAAAATCACGATGCTTTTTTACTTGAAAATACTTGATTTCTTATTTGTTTTATCGGGAAATTAAATATATTTTGGGATAATATTATACTTAAAATAACCGCAATTACAAGGAAAGCTATTTTACCTTTCACACCATAATGGAATATATAAGAAATTCCAAATAGCTTATTCAACGTATAATATATGTGCATATGCCAAAAATACACATTTATAGAATTTTTTCCCATATCTGTAATCAAGCCCAGTCTTTTATTAGGCATAAGCATAATAAGAGAGAAACCTATACTAAAAGATATGATATAGCTCGCTAGTCTCACTAATGGAGCATAACTCATTATCTTTGGGAAAAATGGATTTCTCCCTGTAAACAGATATCTTAGCCCATATATTCTATCAACTTCATAAATACATAATCCTAACCAAACTAAAACTATAAGTCCTGCTAAGAGTTTATATTTAAAATTTTTATCTTTAAAACTTACTATATCAAAATTTTGTAATAATACCCCACTCAAAAAGAATGGGAAAAATATTATTATCCTTGATATGTATAGGAAATCTCCTATTCCTGGATCATACCCTACAAAACAAGCCAATACAATCGAAAACACTAAAATATATTCCTTGTTCTGTTTCTCAATTATTTTTAAAATTACTATATATGCCGCCAAGGCAAACATAAACCATGAAAGTCCACCATCCCATAACAGGAAAAATTCAACTTTCACCGTACCTAGTAATCTTTCCACTATTGCTGAAACTATTTTATATGCAAAGCCAATACTTATAAAAAATATAGCTTTAGCAGTAATATTCTTATTCTTGAACATCAATCCAGCTATAAAAATAAACAGCGGAATATGAAACGAATAAATAAATAAAAATATACTATCATAAATATTAGATAAACCAGTAAATTGATCTACAAAATGTCCTATCACAACACATGTTACAAGGAAGAACTTCAGATTATCCCATAGCGCTATTCTATTTCCCATAATATTATCCTCTAACTTACTTTCCTTTATGTAAAATAACCTCAGCTAACTCTGCATCTCCTAGCTTATAAATTGGATTTTCTTTCCAATTATAATTAGTATTTGGTGTTTCAAAATCTTCTCCATATAAAGTTCTTAGATACTCCTGTGTATTATCAGGAACTTTTACTTTCATACCTTTGAAATCACATTCTTTTAAACCTGAAAATGGAATTTCATAGTGGTAAACCTCATAACGGGTAGGATTTCCTAATGCATTTGTCATAAAAAATATTGTATCAGAAGATACTCTATCATTTTCCTTATTATAGATAATAAAATCTACATTAAGACCTTTATAACTATAAGATAATTCAACTAAATTTTTATTGAAATAGAATTCTTTTGTTCTGTTAAAACCATTATTAATAAGATATTTTTCTATTACTTCAAATTCTTCAAAACTTGAAACTTGAACTCCAAAATCCATATCCAAATCATGGCTTATAAAATCATTTTCTCGGTAGTAACCTAATAATGTTCCAAAGTCTAACCAAATATTATAATCCTTCAAATCAGAACTATAAACTACATTCAGAATTTCCTCAAAGTTTTCTTTTAACAAATTACTTCTTTTAGAATCTAATTCAATATTAGCTTTCTCATTTAATTTTTTTATTAAAGGGAGATTTTTAACCACATCTTTTTTATCACCTAAAAAACTGGCTAAACTTCTCTTGAGCCATTGCAACATATTACTTCTCCTTTTTTATATACGCTACAAAATCATCATGTTGTATTCTTTTTTCTACTGGTGGTATTTCCATATAATCATCACCGTAAATTGCAGTAAGAATATGATCATATTCTTTTGGAATATTATACATTCTATCTTCAAATTTACATTCAACTACTTCATCTAAAGCCTTAGCATCTATCTTTGTACTGTATTTTTTAGATTCCATCAGATAATCGATAAATTCACTTTTACTATCAATTGTAGAATAAGCATTAAGCTTTCTGTTCCAACTTCTTACACTAGTTAATCTAAACACTACTAATAATACATAGCGAATGATATTCTTAATACCCGCTTCTTTGTTTCTTATACCATACAAAGTATATACAGAAAGTCGGCGATACATATCTAATTTAGTAACTTCTTTGTTTATATCTTTATAGTTATCAAAAGGAAATACATCCACACAAATCCCTAATTCTATATCATTTTGTATATAATTGTTCTCATAGACAGTTCTACTATCATATACTCTATAAAACGGATAAGGATATTTAGAATCATTTTCCCATGAAACTACTTTATAAACACTATCATTATCCTCTAATATTGCTTGGTATAAACTATCATACTCATCTCTCTTTAATGCAATATCAACATCGTCGTCCCAAGGAATAAACCCTTTGTGTCTTACTGCACCTAGTAAACTTCCATAAGCTAAAGAGTAATTGATTCCTTTTTTTTGACAAATATTATGAATATAGTCCATAACACCTAATTCTATCTCTTTAATCTCATTTGCATCTAATTTTTTAAAATTATCTCTGTCAGTACTTACTATAGAGTAATTATATCCTGCCATTAAGAATAGAATAATACCTAATAATGAAATACCATAAAATGTAGAACTTAAGAATAAATTAGATACTAAAATTACCACCAATATCATAATCATCGATAATAAATCTTTATTAACTAAATCTTCTTTTTTATCTTTAATTAGTCGTTTTACCATTGACATAAAGAATGATAAAACAAAGATTCCCATCGAGATAAATCCTGCAATTCCATTATAAAATAAAATTTCTAAATATCCATTATGAGTAAGATAGTGTTCTCTTATTATATATTCATCTGGATTAGTCTTTTTACCTATTTCATACCAGTTCCCACCTGAGTAACCAAAAATAGGTTTTTTAGGTACGAAAGATGCTGTAGATTTCCAAATTGCGAACCTATTATTAGAAATATTCTCTTCGCTTGTATCAGTTCTTTCTAAAGAAAGATTGTTATCTTTATTTTCTAACTTTTTATTTTGAGCTTCTAACCTTTCTTTATTGTATTTTAAATACTGTTCACTAGTGAAATTAACAGCTTTATAACTGAATAATACAACTACAATTGCCATAACTACTTTTAACAGCGATTTAGTATTTCCTTTTTGATAAAACATCACTATCGAATAAATAACTGATGCTAAGAACATACAGATAAATGCTGTTCTTGAACCAGATAAGACAATATAAATAAAATTCAATGCAATAGTTGATGAAACTAAATATCTATAATTCTTCTTGAAACCACATATTTTTGACACTAAAAATATAATTACAATTAAAGAAACTAATGATAAAAAGTTTGGACTTGCTAAAATACCAAATAATCTAGACTCTACAAATCCTTGTCTAATATACAGTCCTTTGTAGTCATGTACTCTGTAACCTTTCAATAATACAAATTGAATTAATGAAACTAATACTCCAAAAGTATTAAGTACAGTAACCGTATAGAAAAAGTAATTATATAATTTTTTACCCTCTTCTCTAGTAACCCCTGTAAATATAGGGAATACTGTTAAGAAATAAATATAAAATATTAACGTGTTTTTAATATTTGTAGAATACCCATACGATATCACTAGAATGCTAGTAATTATATTAAAAGCAAAAAACAGTAATAAATATTCTATTGTTTTTATTTTTAAATAAACTTTTTTTATGAATAAATTATACGTCGCTAAAAGAATTCCAAATAATGTCATTCCTCCCGCAACAATTTTATTTGCTGATATAAATTGTAATGGTACTATTAAACCGCACATACAATAAACAGCAACTATTAAAATAAATGCCAGATTTATTTTAAAATAATTTTTTTCTATTAGTTTTAACATACTCTAATTAATATCCTCTCTTCTCTATTATTTTTCTATATAGATTTCTATTCAATAATAAGGCTACGAATCCAATTTTTCTACCTTTTGTAAATAATGAATCTTTTAGTATATCCCTACTATGATTTTTCAAATACGATATTAACTTGTTTTCTAATTTTTTATCATTGTATTCCTTATCTAACAATAATCTATCCAACACATAGAAATATGCCCAATTCATTCTCATCTGAGCTACATCTTTTAATTCTGGATACTTTTCTAAAATAATCTTTCTATTTTGTTCGTAAGCTTCTATTACATTTAAAAACTTAGTTGAAAATTTCTGAGTAGTAATACTATTTTCTCTATGAACATAGTAGTATTTTTTTTCATTTGTCGCTACCACTACATTGCATTTATCAAGAAGTTTTATCATAATAAATGCATCTTCAGCAATTTTCCCAATTTCAAATTTCAAATCTGAAAATAAACTCTTTTTATATAATTTATTAACAGCAGTTACTGACAATATCTTCGCTTCCATAACCATTTTAATGGCATCTTTAGAACTTAATTCCCATATTTTCTTATCAGCAACTTGCGCCTCAGGAACATTATTATAAACATCGTAGTGCCCACACATAGATAAATCAGCGTTTGCATCTTTTAGATTCTTCATCAATACTTCATACATATCTTCATCTATGTAATCATCACTATCTATAAAACCGATTAAATCAGATTTTGCTTCATCTATACCCACATTCCTCGCGTCTGATAAACCGCCATTTTTCTTATGAATAACCCTTATCCTATCATCTTTCTTAGCAAGTTCATCACAAAGTTGTCCACTGTTATCAGTAGAGCCGTCATTAACTAAGATAATTTCTAAGTTTTTATATGTTTGATTGATTATTGAGTCAACACAGCGCTCTAAATATTGTTCCACATTGTATACCGGTACTATTACACTAATTTTTTCGTCCATAATATTCCCCTTTATACTTAAGATAACTATTTTCCATATCCGCTATTACCGAATCATGATGTGGAACTTGTTTTTCTTTCGGTGGCGGTGTCATATAATCACCAAATGCTGTTTTTAGATAAATATCATACCCCACAGGTATTGGCATTTTAGTATTCTCAAAATCTATAAAGATATTATCTTCAAATGCTTCAATCGGATACTTTTTCTTCATATATCCAGGACCTGTACAAAGTTCTGTTATTCCATCACTTTCCTCAAGCGTATATTTAGTCATTTCTTTTTCTGCTTTTTTCCAGATTTTATAACGTAATTTTCCAGGTGTTAAACCTAAAAGAAGTGTACTACCCCATTTCATAATTGCACCGTGTTTTTCTGGGATAGTTTGAGCACAGAATAGTGAATAAATCAATGCCCAACAAACTTGTTTTTTTCTATCCGCTTCATTTTTAGGATAATAATCCAAAGGAATAACATCTAACGCTAAACCATGTGGCATATCTAAATCTTGCTGATATGGTTTTATACATGTTGTTTCTCTATCACGAATCGTAATAAATAAATTTCTATCGACGAAGTTACTATCACTTTTTGATAGGAAATATTGTTCTTTGGCATACTTTCTCCAAAGTTCTGGAAGTTTCTCATAATCTTTTCTAGGCATGAAAAAATCTAAATCATCATCCCAAGGGATAAATCCTTTATTTCTTAGTCCTCCGATAGCTCCACCACCACAAAGATAACAAAGTAAGTCATGTTCACGACAAAATTCTACAAAATATTCAGCCATCTCTAAGCTTTTATTTTGTATTTCCTTTAAACTACTCACCTACTACCTCCTCAACAATTTCCTTGAAGTTTTCAATAATAACAGCTACATCTTCATCACTAAGTCTAGTATGTAGAGGTAATGTTATTTCTTTCACATAGTAATTATATGCGTTAGGATAGTTTTCAATGTCAAATCCTAAGTTTTTATATGCAGTTAATAATGGTAATGGTTTATAGTGGACATTACAGCTGATTCCACGCTCTGCCATCTTAACAATTATTTCACCACGTTGTTCAAATGTAGCACCTTCAACATGAGTTATATACAGGTGTCCACAAGATTTATAATCTTCTGAACTGTGACTTAGAGCTGTAATTCTTGTCCCTTCGAATCCTTTGTTGTACTGATCAATAATATTCTCACGACGCTCTAAAAGTTTAGGATAACGATCTAGTTGAACTAGTCCAATAGATGCTGCGATATCAGTTAAGTTGCATTTATATCCAGGAATAACAATATCATATTCCCAAGACCCTGCTTTCGTTTTAGCTAGAGCATCTTTTGTTTGACCGTGAAGAGAATATATTTGGTATTCTCTATATAACTCTTCATTATCAAAGTTTTCATTTTCTTTCCATGTTACACTTCCACCTTCGGCAGTAGTGAAGTTTTTCACAGCGTGGAAAGAGAATGTAGTAAAGTCAGCCACAGTCCCTATTTTCTTACCTTTATAAGTACTTCCTAAAGCATGCGCCCCATCAGCTACAACAGCTACTCTACCAAGTTTTTCTTGATATTCACTATTAGCTTTGAATAAGTGTTTCTTACTTTCAACAACTTCAAAAATCCTGTCATAATCACATGGAATCCCCGCTAAATCAACAGGAATAACAGCTTTAGTATTCTCAGTAATAGCATCAGCTAAAGCATTATAGTTCATCTCATGGCTATCTTCAGCAATATCAACGATAACAGCCTTCGCACCAACATGGTAAATCACACTACAAGAAGCAGTATAGGTCATCGCAGGAACGATAACTTCATCACCTTCACCAATACCTAGAACACGTAATGTTAATTCTAGCGCTGCAGTTGCAGAATTAAGACAAACAGTTTTCGGTGTGTTAGTAAATTCCGATAATCTTCTTTCTAATTCTTTTGTCTTCGGTCCTGTTGTAATCCAACCTGATTTCAAAGTATCTATTACTTCATTAATTTCTTCTTCACTAATATCTGGTGGCGAAAATGGTATATTATATTTTTTCATCTCAAACTCCTAATTATTTGTTTCTACTCTTATCAATAAAAAAACACAAGAGACTAATATTGTGGAAGGCCTCTTGTGTTTTTTGATCGAATTATCTAGATATTATTATACAATATTTCCTATAGTTAATCAATCAAAATACACTTTAGAAATTTCATCTACTCTATAGTAAACAGCAATCCATATTTTATTAACTATAATTTTTATTATATGACTACAATATAAGATAATCCACCAACTCATAAGCCTCAGTTAATTTTAATATCATTTAATAATATGATATAATTAAATTACTATCAACTAAATACACTACTGTGAAAGGAGTGTAAAATATGATCGAATTACTTCAATTAATAGTTATCTTTTTAATTCTTCGCGAATTAAATAAAGAATAATTTCATTGGAGTTTCGTTACTTACATTCGTTTAGTGTTGATAGTAGGCTGCAATGTGGAAGTTGCAGCTTTTCTATTTAACAACCGCTATAGCTGTTCTTATCATTATTTTAATATCATTTATAACACTGAATTCTTCAATATACTTTAAGTTATATTTCATCTTATCTGGAAGAATTTCCTCCACATAGATTTCATCTACACTTCTTCCGCTTCCTTTGAATTTCTCAATAACTTCGTCTTCATCTTTATATTCGATACTCGCTGGAGAAGTTATTCCTGCAGGAAGAAGTAATGTCGCATTCATTTCATCAGTGTACTTATCTACATATTTAGCAACTTCAGGTCTTACTCCAACAAAACTCATATCGCCTATAAGTACGTTAATAAGTTGTGGAAGTTCGTCAAGGCGAAGTTTGCGAAGCTTATGTCCTACCTTGCTAATACGAGGATCGTTTTGCTGAGTAACAGCTGCCCCAAGCTTATCCGCATCCTTAACCATAGTTCTAAACTTAAAGATTCTAAACGTTCTGCCATATGTAGTTATGCGCTCTTGCCTGTAAAACACGGGACCTTCACTATCAAGTTTTATCCAGATAGCTATTCCTAAAATTATCGGTGATAAAGGAATAAGCAAAATTAATGCCAGCACCTTATCAAAAAGTAATTTCAGAAATAACGATATCTTCTTCTTTTCTATCGAAGCTCTATACTTTTTTACCGCTTCTGTTTCAAATCTATTATCAATGTTCATCTTTCACCTTACTTATTTAACTGAATATTTATAAACAGTTTTTCAAATTTATTCCATCCTTTTATTATAACATATTTCTAGATATAACAGAAGAAAACCCAGTAAAAAAGACAACCAAATTAGGTTGTCTTAAATGATTTTCCAATAAGAAACGGAAAACTTTTATTAACTATACGTGCTATTAATTCACACAATATTATAGCTAATAGTAGTTCCACAATAGTAATAACATAGTTACTAAAGAATATTCCTGTATATTTACTAGATAATTGCTCCATAATTATATCGAGAATAAATAATACTATTGGAGAATGGTATGCATAGTAAATTAGAGTGTTCCCACCGATTTTTTCTAATACATATAAATTAGGTATATTTACAAAAAATATTAAACTTGCCCATATACCAAAGAAAGCAGCAACAAAATACAAGAAAGTTGAATTAATCTGTTGATAATATAAATCTACTCTTGTATTATATACACCACACACTAAACTAACTGCTAATACTGGTATAAAATATAATTTCTTGAAATAGTTCTGTATGTTAGCTAGATTCTTTCTCAATATATAACCAGATAAAATAAAGATTGATGCATACGGTACAAGATCAAAACTCCAGATTAGCCAAAACTCCATCGCGTATAATTTCTTTCCTAAACTACCACATAGTATAAGAACAATAAATACAATCAAATATTTATACCATGTATCACTATATTTTATCGCAAAATAACAAACTAGCTCTGCTAAAAAAAGTACATTTAAAAACCATAGTTGATAATATATGTGCATTCTATCAGCTAAAATTAATGCTTTTATAAAATATAAAATATCTATCTTTAATATCAACTGTGGTTGTAAAATAACTGATTTGATAAAAAATATAGAAATATTCATTAGAAAACATGGTATAACTATCGCCTTAAATTTCTTCGAAAAAAATTGAACGATAGAATCATACTTTTCAACATTTAAAGTCATCCCTGATAAAAAGAAGAATAAAGGTATATGGAAAATATACAATAATAATTTTACTTTAGCAGGAGTGTATCCCATATGTCCCGCAATTACTAATATTATACAGAACGCCTTCAACATATCTATATATTTAATTCTCTTATTACTCACTACTTATCACTCCTTAATAAATATACATTAATATCATTTGTAATATTACTATCTTTTACAAAATACACTTCTCTACCATAATTCTCTTTAAATAAACTTTTTATTTTATCAAAAATACTAGAATCACTAGATAAAATAAATTTAATATTATTACTATTAATAGCACTAGAAAGTATATTATTCGTATCTTCCACTCCAAATCCTTTTAGTTTATTATGATATTCAGGTGAGAATGTTTGCCAAGTCCCAAAAGTTATCATATTATTCGTTAACTTATTTTTATCAACAAAAACTTTACTTAAATTTGGTTGAGAACTAACTAAGTTTCCATATCCTGAAATAATATATAAATTATCTTTATTATTAACTAGTACATCATTATAATCCTTATTAAACTCGTAAGAGTTATAGTTAAACCAATATAATTCATTTTTCCCATAGCTACCTATAGAATACATTAATAATACACACAAAACTGTAAAAATAACATTTTCTAAACCACTTAATAGTTTATAGTTTCTTTTTATAAATAACGCGTTCCCATATACAATAAAAATAAATATAGACAGGATAATGATAGGTATATAAACTCTCTCTACTACTCTCTGTCTAACTATTAAAGCTGTTAACAGTGCTATAGGACTTAAAAATAACAAATACCCATAAAAGCTTTTAGATTTATAAAATATAAAGACAAGCATTACAAAAAATGTAAATAACTTATAAAACTCATTAGAAAAATACTCAAGAATAATCTTTTTAATCGATATATTATATTTTTCTGGTACTAACCTTACTTTATCAAGATTGTCTAACAATTCATTGCTAAAGACCCTTTTTTCCGAGAAAATCCAAGAATTATGACTTGCTAATGTATTTTCAGTAATACCCATATTATCTAGACTCTCTTTTTTTGCAGAATAATCAATGGCTGGATAATCCCTTATTAAAGTACTTTTTTCATTCCATTGTATATAAGATTTCTCAACATCATTACTTTGTATGAATAACCAATTCGTTAGGATTACAATAAAAATTACACCAATTAGTATACCGATTTGTTTTACCTTTTTATTATTTATTAATTCAAATATAATTACAGCTAGACATAATACCAAGAGGCTAGATATAATTTGAACTCTTAGAGAAATCCCAATAAATATAAGTATAGTTGAAACAACAATATTATTTTCTTTATACAATAAAAATATTCCAGATATAGCTAACAAGTAAGCAACCATAGAATATGTAAAATATTTCAACAAAGCAAATTCTATAACTAAAACAATTATCCATAATACTATTTTATATTTTTTATCTCTAAGCAGATAAAGTAAACATGAGAAACTTATACTATACGCTAATACTAAGAATACAAAAAATATATTAATACTAGGAAATATACTTTGTAATATTGTTAGTAACTTTGTTAATATTATCCCCAAATATGGAAGTAATACATATTCTTTATTTAATATGGAATAATTAATTGTAACATCATCAACAGCGTGATAAATATAGCCATATAAATATCTATAAAAAACTACTATTAATAATGTAATAACAAACGAAATCATTAGAGATACCGCCTTTTTCATCACTTACTTTACCTCCTTTCGCCTTAGATATCGTATTTAAATTTAATGTCACTAGTATAATACTATAATTAAGTATTTATTTCAACTTCAACTAGCAACCACAAAAAGCTTTAGCTCATCTAACCAGTGAACTAAAGCTCTTATTGTTATATTAATTCTTTTTATAATATCTTTCTGATTCTAAATAAATCACAGTTTATAACCTATTTACCCGGAATCCACGCTCCGTCATTTCCTACGTAGTAACGACCGTTGTCTACTCTGCTGTTTGTTACCATTCTTCCGTCTGATCCTAGCCAGTAATTTCCTGCCCATGCATTTCTTACTGCTGAATTATTTTTATAGAAATACCAAGATCCGCCTTCTTTTTGCCATCCTGATTTATTTCCGTAGCCTTTTATCCATGCTCCGTCATTTCCTACGTAGTAACGGTTGTTATCTACCCAGCTGTTTGTTACCATTCTTCCGTCTGATCCTAGCCAGTAGTTTCCTGCCCACGCATTTCTTACTGCTGAATTATTTTTATAGTAGTACCAAAATCCGCCTTCTTTTTGCCATCCTGATTTATTTCCGTAACCTTTTATCCACGCTCCATCATTTCCTACGTAGTAACGGTTGTTATCTACCCAGCTATTTGTCACCATTCTTCCATCTGATCCTAGCCAATAGTTTCCTGCCCATGCGTTTCTTACTGCTGAATTGTTTTTATAATAGTACCAAGATCCGCCTTCTTTTTGCCATCCTGATTTATTTCCATAGCCTTTTATCCATGCTCCGTCATTTCCTACGTAGTAACGGTTGTTATCCACCCAGCTGTTTGTTACCATTCTTCCATCTGATCCTAGCCAGTAGTTTCCTGCCCATGCGTTTCTTACTGCTGATCCATTTTTATAGTAGTACCATGCATCACCGCTTTTTACCCAACCATTTTGAGCATGTTGAGCGTGTTGAGCACGTGGTTTATATTGTCCATTTGATTTACTGATTTCACATGCTATTCCATCACCATCTCTATCTAGATGTCTTGAATAACCATCTTCTCCTACTCGAATATCTCCATACCCTTGGTTCCACGCTTCTTTACAACTATGGAATGTAACTGCTTGTGCCTGTGGACTTGCTACTTCTCCTATACCTGCTACTAATGACGCAACCGCCACAATACTTAATAATCTTCTTTTTTTGTTCATTAATACTCTCTCCTTTATTTTATTATACTGATATAATACTATATATTGTATCCATTTTCAAATATAATCATAAAGGAAATCTCAAGTAATTAATATGTATTTTTTAAAACCTAGGTTGTCTATATAACAAAACTCGAATCTAGCTTATTCCAGACTCGAGTTTTATTGTTATTTAGTTTACATATTCAAAGGGAAATAGGACTTTTCCATTCATAATTAACCAAGCACCTTTTGACCTTCTCTACTTTATATTAAAGTTTTTCAGTACAATACTAAATGTAGTTAAATTATGCAGTAATGCTAGTAAGTTAGATGGTAATACGTTTATTAACCCTAAGAATATTAATAAACTATTGATCGATACCGTACTCTTAACATTATTACTCATCTGCGCACGTAGTGTTTTAGAAACATCTGATAATAGTAATAATGAGCTAAGTGAATCTGATTTTAGAACGACATCACTGATTTGTTTCGAAAGATCAGCACTTTCACTCATAACGATACTTACATCACTTTCTGATAATGCTGCTGAATCGTTTAGACCGTCACCTATCATTAGAACTCGACGTCCTTTTTCTTTTTCACTCTTAATGTACTCAAATTTTGTAACTGGAGTCATACTTGTATGTACTTCATCAAAAGTTACATCATTTAAGATTTTTTTAGTCCTTACTTCGTTATCCCCTGTTAATAAGACAACTTTTTTACCATTATTTCTAAGTTCAGTTAATACCTCATTCGCTTCATCTCTTAGTGGTATATCTACACAGAAAATCGAAATTAATTGTCCTTTATACCCTAAGAATAATAGATTATACTGTTCTTGTTTTTCAGCAATTAGTTGTTTTTGTTCGTCTGTAACAACTACATTTTCATCTTTTAGTAATTGTCTACTTCCGATAACAACTTTTTCTCCATCAATATGAGAAACTATACCTTTTGATGCGATGTGATATAACTCTGTATGCATTTCTTCATGCTCAATTCCATCTTCTTCAGCCTTACTCACAACGGCACTAGCAATCGGATGATAGATATGTTCTTCTAAACACGCTCCAATTTTTAGTACTTCTTCATAAGAATATCCATAAAATGGTAGCACTTCTTGAATATATGGTTTAGATACCGTTATTGTTCCTGTTTTATCAAAAACAAATGTATCGATATCCTCATATTTATCAAGAGTTACAGAGTTCTTAACTACGATTTTCTTATCAATTAAGTTTTTAATAGTAGTTAGATACGCCACCGGTGTTGATAGTTTCAATGCACATGAATAATCAACTAATAGGAACGAAATTGCCTTAGCAAATGATCTAGTAAATAAATACGTAAGTCCCATCGCTAAGAAATTGTATTTTACAATGCTATCCGCTAGTTTTATATATTTGTAGTGGTACGCATCTTCTCTACTTTCAGAATCTTTCATCAATTGGATAAGATGATGAATACGACCATTAACCTGTGGATTTTCAACTTTAATCTTAACTTCACCGTTAACAACTATCGTATTAGAATAAACTTTATCTCCGATATTTTTGACAATCGGGAAACTTTCTCCTGTTAATGAACTTTCATCAACACTAGCGCCCTCTGTCATCACGATACCATCGAATAAAATTTCATTTCCTTCTGAAACTAGAATTACATCATCTTTTCTAACTTCTGAACAAGTTACTTTTCTATTTCCTTCTTCTTCAACAATCCAGACTTCTTTATCCATAGAAGTTAAACTTTGTTCAAGAACTTTTACAGATTTTTTCTCAGACCAATTGTTAAGTGACTCCCCTAGTTCTAAAATAAACATAATAGAACTTGCTGTATCTCTCGCACCTGTCGCTAATGATACAAGAATCGCCGCAGAATCGAGTGTTTCCATAGTAACTTGCTTACGTGCTAGTAGTTTTAATGTGTCTTTCAAATATCCTGAAGCTTTCCACCATGTATGAATCGCTCTTAGTGGAAGTGGTACGAATAATTTCGACATCGCACGCCAAAACAGAGCATCCATTATTATTGAATAAGGACTTTCCTCAGCTTTAGCTACCGGATTCTCATAACAATTTTTTACTTTTTCTTTATCAACTAGTTTAAAGAATTCTTGTAAACAACTGCTGCGATTTTCTTTAAAAATAACAACAAAAGTGTACTCATCTTGATAAAAGTCCACTTTTTGTATATTTTCGATTTTGGCTGCTTGTTTTTTAAAATATACTTTTACATCTGGTGTTAAGCGAAAATCAGCTCTAACCCTCGCTCGGGCACTTGACAGATGCAGTATTTTAAAATCCATCTTATTTTGCCTCTAATTCTTGAAGATTGCTTTCTCTTTTTTCTTTTTCATATAAATCTTTAGCATCTGCCACTACATCATCAGCATGTTGCTTGATATTTGATACAGTTCCTTCTACGCCATCTTTTGCTTTATATAATTTTGATAAAACAACTGAATAACCTTTCTTAGCATCTTTACTTGCTAAAAGTTTAAGACCGAAAGTCCCGAATGCTACTCCTCCTGCAAATACCCCTGGTGTTTTAAGCGCTGCTTTCGCAACTTTTAACGCTTTAATTGACATATTCAATTCCTCCTTATAAATACATTATTATAATTCAATTATATCACTTTGCTAATTATATGTAAATCTAAAGATATCAAGCTTTCATCTGTTATTTTTAATATTTTATCAATGTTTCGACTCTGAAATATTTTTATTTTTTCTTAAACTTGTATAGTCAAAAAAATAATATTTCATTTTCTTACCGATAACTTTACAACCCTTGTTTTTACAGTATTTAGGTAGATATTTATTTTTTTCTTTAGGAAAAATTAACTCTAAAATTATATGTTTTCTAACATTCCCTCACGCAACTTAACTCACCATGGTAATTTTTCTTCTCTATACTGTAGTAAACATAGTTGTTTATCAATATAAAACATATAATTATTATTTATATTTTCTATCTTTTTTCAACATTAAAAATTCAGTTCTCTCACTACATATTTGTGTTAGAAATGTTTTTAATCAATCGATAGACTATTTATGTTATAATAACTATGTTAAAGAATGAGGATAATTCGGCAAATCGATTTCTCCGAAATCGCAATTTTCGAGCCATCCTCTTTAAGATTAGAAAATTAGACTAAACCTATAAATAAGGAGAAACTTATGATTTATATTATTGGACTTGGACCGAATGACAGTTCAAACATTAAAGAAAATATTAAACAACTTTTGCTAAATAACACTAATGCTATGGTTATTGCGCGTACTAAAGAGCATCCTGCGATTTCTTTCTTAGAAGAAAACAACATCAAATTTGAAACTTGCGATAGATTTTATACAGAAAGCGAAAATTTCGAAAATACTTATAACGGTATAGCGAATTACATTCTTGAAGTCGCTGAAAATAATGATGTGATGTATCTTGTTCCTGGACATCCGATGGTTGCCGAGCTAACTACTCAACTTCTAATAAATAGCGGAAAAGATGTTAAAATTGTTGGTGGAGAAAGCTTTTTAGATTCTTGCTTCAATGCTGCACAATTTGATCCTGTAGAAGGATTTTCTCTTGTAGATGCTACTGCATTAGAAACATTAAGACAGGTTAATCCTCTGCAACATCTACTTATTACACAATGCTATGACGATTTGACTGCGGCGAATGTATCAGACGAGCTTATGTCTTTCTATCCTTACGACCATGAAGTTAAAGTTATCGAGCAAGCTGGTGCTGACGATGAGAAAATTTACACAGCACCTCTACATGAACTTTCTGCTGCGGTTGGTGAAGAAGTGAATAACCTACGTGCTTTATATATCGCACCATTAAAAAATGGTCTTAGCTTTAATATTAAAGATTACACTAAAGATTTCGATGAAAATGATGACACTACAGAAACTGATTTAGTGGAAAAATTAGAAAAACTTGTCTCAAATCTTAAAGCTAACCTTGATAGAGAAGAAGACTATACAAGTGATAATTCGAAACTGCTAGCTGAAATTATCAATACGTCACTTGACTTTACAATCGCTAGCGATAACTACTACGAACTTAATGACATTCTTTCTGAAATGACAGTAGACAGACAAAAATAATTTTATAATAAGGACATTAATATGGATAAGGTATTAGCTTTTAGCAAAAAATTATTAAAAGAAGTTATAGATAAAAATTCAATCGTTGTTGACGCTACTGCTGGAAATGGAAATGATACGCTGTTTCTAGCGAAAACTTCAGCGAAAAAAGTTTATGCATTCGACATCCAACAATTGGCAATTGAAAATACTACAACCCTTATTAAAGAAGCAGAACTAGCTGATAAATGTGAGATTGTTCTTGATTCTCACTTTGAATTCGATAAATATATAAATGAGAAAATTCGTGCTGTTGTCTTTAATCTAGGATATCTACCAAATGCTGATCATGAGATTACAACACTAGCTGAGACGACACTTGCGACTATTAAGAAATTTTTACTACATCTAGAAGTTGGTGGCAGAATCGTCATCGTTGTCTACTGGGGGCATGAGAATGGTAAGGTAGAAAAAGAAGCATTGTTAACCGAACTTCAAAACCTTGATCAAAAAGAAGCTGAAGTGCTAATTTATCAATTCATAAACCAGAAAAACAATGCGCCATTTATTATTGCAATTGAAAAAAGAAAGGAAATCTCATGCGAGAAATAGAAATAGAATTTAAAAACTTACTGACAGAAAATCAATATGATGCATTATATGAGAAATACAACCTAAGTAATTCTGAAGAAATAATTAACAAAAATTTCTACTATGATGATGCAGATGAAAGTTTTAAGAACATTGGAGCTGCACTAAGAATTCGATATACTAACAAAAAAACAGAGATGACTCTAAAAATAAAAGGTGAAACTCAAAATGTTGAAATAAACGTACCACTTGATAAAAGATATCCAAAAGAACCAACGGTACTACCAATTTTACCAAATGAGATTATCTCAGAACTAGAGCGAATGAACGTGAAAATTAAAACTCCGATGCTAATACAAAAAATAGAAACATTAAGACATGAAGTAACTTTAGAAGAAGGTTTGCTAGTTTTTGATAAAACAACATTTATCAACGATATTGTCGATTATGAACTAGAATTCGAGACTAAAGATTACGAAACAGGACTAGCTGCATTTGAGAAACTATTAGAAGAAAATAATATAGATAAAAATCCAGCAAAACCAAAAATAGCTAGAGCTGTTGAATATTCAAAACGATAAACTAAATAAATAATTAATAGAATCAATCATAATTTAAGTTATGATCAAAGCACTATGAATATTTCTATATTACTAAGCTATTAAATTAAAGAATTATAAAATTAAATATAACCTCCCTTACGAAAATTATTCGAAATAATATCTTTTAAATAAATTCATACGGAAGGTTTTTATTATAACTTATTTTGGGAGTGAGGAGGGGGGGACTTACACCTTGATTTCAAAATGGAAATTTTGACCATTTTTTCCATTTTGAATTAAATTTTTGACCTCAAAATGGAAATTTTGACTGTTTTTTCCATTTTGAATTACTTTTCTGGTCTCAAAATGGAAATTTTGACTGTTTTTTCCATTTTGAATTACTTTTCTGGTCTCAAAATGGAAATTTTGACTGTTTTTTCCATTTTGAATATGTTATAATTATTAAAAATATATTAAAGTAGGTGATTTATATGAATAAGTATTATCCTCTAGAGAAATTATTTCATATGAATTTAGATATAGAAAATGAATATAACAATAGAATCCATTCTCCTTCTAGTTCTGTTACTTCGCTTAAAATCAATCCCTTTATTAAGGGGGTAAGAAAACTAGAAGAGTATCCATTATTTATATATAACTCTGCAGAATTGATCTTAATTTTAGAGAAAATTTACACAAATAGTGCTGAGATTACTGCGAAACAAAGTATGCTTCCAGAAGCTGCACAAGAAAAATTCTTTAATTTGTTGCTTATCAACGAACTTCAAAGCACTAATGAAATCGAAAGTATTCATAGTTCTAAAAAAGAGATTAGCGAAGCACTTTCTAAAAAAGATAGTACTTCTCCTAACTTTAAACGTTTTTCTGGTATGGCTTCACTATATTCTCACCTCAACAAAGAAGTCCAAATACTTGAACCTAAAGATTTCAGAAAAATTTATGATGTTCTCGTTGGGGATGAGGTTTCAACAGAAAATATTTTAGATGGAGAAGTTTTTAGAAAAGGAAGCGTAAGTGTCTATGCTGGGAATGATATCATTCACCACGGTTTAGCAACTGAAGATGATATCAACAACGGACTGGTTGATTTAATTAGGTTTATGAATTATGACAACTTACCAAAACTATATAAAATTTTTATTGGACACTATTATTTTGAATACATTCATCCATTTTATGATGGAAATGGTCGCGTAGGTAGATACTTACTCGCCAAATCTCTTACGAGTGTAGTAGATATATTTACGGCAATTACTCTTTCATACAGTATTAATAGAAATAAAAATAAATACTATAAGAGTTTTGAGAAAACATCACACCCTTTAAACAAAGGTGATATGACTCTATTTGTTAAAGAGAACTTAGAGCTTTTAGTTTCAGGTCAAGAACATATATTATCTTTCCTAACCGAAAATATCGAAAAAATGTTCACAGCAAGAAACTATATTAACGATAATATCGCTGACGATACACTTAAAAATATACTATTCTTACTTCTACAAAGTCATTTATTTAGTGCTAAAGATGCTTTAATAAGTCATACAGAAGTTTCTAATATTTTAGAAATTTCTACAAAAACTCTAAATAAATATTTAGAAGATAATGAAGACAAGATTACAGTAATTAAGAAGAAACCAAAAATATATACGCTTAGTGATGACTTTTTAGCTAAGATATTTGAATAACAAAAAAATCTGGGAAACAATGAATCACTTTAGATTCACTTCCCAGATTTTTTATTTTTATATGTACAAGTACACCTGCACTGAATTTTTGTTTTTGTATATACAACAATTCAGCCAACGAGTTATTGTTTAGTGTATGTATATACATAATATCGAAGACAAGTTATTTTTCTTCCTACAAAAACCTCTAGTCTTTTTTAAACTTAACTCCGTTATTTTTTAGCTTTTGGATAACTGTAGCACCTATGCCACCTAGCTTTTTCAGTTCTTTTTCTGTATAAGATTCAATAATTTCTTTATTATACAATTCAGCATCGATAAACTTGTTTAATTGTCTTTCCATACCAGCGAAAATTGGATCTTCTTTCATCATTTCCTTGGAAATATTCAGACGACCTTCCACTATCAGAATTACTCTTTTTTTTATTTCTTCTCTATAGAATTTTTCTAACAATTCATAATGATATTTATTAGTAAGGTAATCTTTAGCTATATTAGCTGCGAAATGCATTTCGAAAGCTTCTGGTTTTTGCAAATCTTTTTCATCTTGCAGAGTTCCCTCTATAAAGCTTTCAACTTTTTCAAAACCACCTTTAAAGATAATACTAGTATATTTATTAAGTTCTTTAAGCTTCGTCATATAATAGTGAGCTTCATCAAGTTTACCTTGATTTATACTAAAGATACTTAATAGTAATAATGTAGGTTCTGATTCTAAATAATCGAAACGTTTAATATGATTTCTCATCAAGTCATCTCTATTTAGGTGGACATAAACATGTGTAAGTTCATCTGTTACCTCTGAAAAATCAGACGGACTAGCTTTTAACAAAAGTTCATACAATTTCGCAGCTTCTTCGTACATACCTGCTTTAACATAATACCCTGCAAGTGCATCCGCTAATATCATCTCTTCGGTATCTTCATCACTTTCTGAATATAAAATATCCTCTCCAAGCTCAATAACCATCTCTATACCACTATGATTTTCCTCATACAGTTCTCGTAAGGCATTAACCTTATTAAAAACACTCATATCACTATCGTCAATCGCATCGACAATATCACCAAGAGGTCCATCTACATCATCCCCCCCTTCCACCATATTATAAATATGTTCAAAAACCTCGATAGCATCTTCTTTATTAGAAAAATTCTTCCCTTCAGTTTCTATAAACTCTTTAAGTAATAATTCAAATTTTTTATCACGTTTTACCATAAGTCATCCTCCATTAGCTCCATCTGGATATCAAACTCACTATCATCAGCAAACATTACACCATTCATATGTAAGTTTCTGATTGTTCCCTTACCTAAACCTTTTATTTTTAAAAACTCAGCCTTAGTAATCTCTAAGAAGTCTTCTTTTGTTAGCAAGAAGTTCTCATGCATAATTTTTAGTTCAGTATCTCGAATAGCCATAAACGATCTATCTCGTTTCATATCAGCAACTGTTATTTCCTTGCGATTCGCATATTTATCCAAATCATCACCAATAACATATTCACTTTCCCTAACATGTATAAGGAAGTCAAAATAATATTCTTTACTTAAAAAATAATCAAACTTCATAACGATATTAAGAGCTTCTAAATACTTACAATCATCATCCGTACTAAACTTGATTAACTTAGGATTAGTTATTCTATCTAAAACATCAGAAATATATTTATTAACTTTAATCAATTTGTTGAAAAATGCAACAGCCTCTTTCTCTTCTCCCTGCATCAAATGGTAAAAAACTTTTGACAATAAAATGACCTCATCATCATTTTTACCGTGTTTATTCGCAAGTTTATAGTAACGATTAATCTCTGTAAAATCATTTAATATAAGACTCGCTACTACAAAATTGTGATACATCGGCATCATAACTTCATTATCCATATCTAAAATGAAATAAAACGGCTTATAAGCATTCTGAACCTTATTGTATAACTTATTACCTAAATAAAATTCCGCAAGATGATGACAGACTCTCAGATATAGATAATTAATCGGGAATAGCTTACCATCAACAAAGCCTTCTTCAAAATTGTAAGCTTCATCTCTTAGTCGTATTAATCTTAATTCTGTTTCATATTCCGTACAATCTTTACTAACTATTTCCCAGGCCCTAGCATCCACATTATACTTAGATAAATCTATAGCCTTTTTTACATTAGATGCATATTTAGGATCTTCAAAATTCTCGATAAATTCCAAAAAAAGTTTCATCGATTCATTAAAATCAGACTCAATCTTTTTAGAAGAGAACTGTATTTCACCATAACCTTGATTAAGATTAAAATCTCTATACTTACTACTTCTTATTCCTGTATATCCTTTTTTATCAACAGGAAATTTTATTATTTTTTTATTATTCATTACTTCTCCCCCTTTTATTTTCTAGTAAATCTATAAAATTTACAGCGATTTTTACAATCGGCTTATATGTTAAAATTTTTATAAAATTCATTATCCTTCAACTTTATTCTACATCAAAATACAATATAATACAAACTTAAAACTACCAAATAATCATGTACTCAGAATATAAAAAATTTAAAATAATTAACATAAATTAAAAATTTTATCCAGTGATTAACATATAAAAAAAGCAACTGAATCTCCTTTCAGTTGCTTTTCGTGTTGGAATTTGATAAACATCATTCACTTCTTATAGTCTATCCTATATTTTAGCTATTTACCCAGCGTAAAACATCTTCACTTATGTCTAATATAAATTGATACCTTGCCCGAAAGGGAGGTGGTTACATGTACTATATAATCGTCCAAATTCTTGTTAATTATTATCAGAAATACTAATCCTAATATATAATATTATCCTCTTAATTTATATCAACTTACTTTTAGACACAGCTCATAAATTCCACTCTATACGTGATTTTCACCACTAATCTGATTAAAATCAAAATTAGGGCTTATATTAAAAAGTATTATTACTTCTTATTCACTTGTCTATACTTTATCATGCCTTTCTAAATCATGTCAAACAATTTCCATTTAAAATCACTATTCTTTTTTCTTGACAACCACCTTTTTTATTTTCTATTTACATAATCTTAAAAATATAATTTTCTTTATGATAATAAATAGAAAACCTTTTCCGATATAATTTTTGGTGCTATAATAAAGATAGGCTACTAGCTCCAAAAGGAGGTGATGAGATGAAGATAGACATTTCCCAAATCCTTGTGAATTTGTTATCAGGAGTTATACTTCTTTTAATAGAATACTATCTGCTAAAAGATAATCACAGGAAGAAGTAGCCATTTTAGCTCACGACGCACATACTTCACTTGTGTGTGAATATTAAATATTAATATAAAAAGCCAATTGAACTCACACTTCAATTGGCTTTCGTGATGAAATTTGATAGACATTTCCCATTCACTTTCCTATATTTTAACACATACCTTTTCTTATTGTCAATTATTTAGAAGAGCATCTGCTACACTCTATCCTCTCTTATTACTGTCCATTTTTAGCGTAATTAGCTTCTACTGCTTCCTTTTGCTCTTTCCACCAAAATTCATTTTCTTCATACCAGCGGATAGTATCAGCTAATCCTTGACGGAAGTTTGTAAACCGTGGTTTCCAACCTAGTTCATCTCGTAACTTAGATGCATCTATCGCATAACATAGGTCATGTCCCGCACGGTCATTTACATGTTCATATGCATTCTTGTCTTTACCCATTAATTCAAGAATTAACTCAATAACAGTTTTGTTATCCTCTTCTCCATCAGCTCCAATCAAGTAAGTTTCACCAATTCTACCTTTTGTTAAGATAGTCCAAACTGCTGATGAGTGATCTTCTACATGAATCCAGTCTCTAACATTCTTACCTTCACCATATAGTTTCGGGGTTTTTCCTGACAATACATTAGTAATTTGTCTTGGAATGAACTTCTCAATATGTTGATATGGTCCGTAGTTGTTTGAACAATTAGAAATAGTTGCCTTAAGCCCAAAAGAACGCACCCATGCTTTTACAAGTAAGTCTGAACCTGCTTTTGTTGACGAATATGGGCTTGATGGATTATAAGGTGTTTCAGCTGTAAACTTCTCTCCTACACCTTCGCCTTTCCCTGGTAAGTCTTCACGTAAAGGAAGATCTCCATAAACCTCATCTGTAGATACATGGTGATATCTAACATCATACTTACGACAAGCTTCGATTAAAGCATATGTTCCAATAATATTCGTATGTAAAAATGGATAAGGATCTTTTAGGGAGTTATCATTATGAGATTCAGCTGCATAGTTAACTACTGTATCAGTTTTGCTGACAAGTTTATCTACTAGTTCAGCATCCGCAATATCACCAACAACTAATTCAAATCTATCCTCTGGAAGTCCAGAAAGATTCTCTCTATTTCCCGCATAAGTCAATTTATCCAAGACAGTCACATGAATATCTGGATGATTATTTATAACATAATGTACAAAGTTAGAACCGATAAATCCAGCCCCACCTGTTACTATAATATTCTTCATTTTTTCTACCTTTTCAAAAATATTTAACACAAGATTACTGCTACTCAAGTCAACAATCTACTATTTCTACTTTATAAGAAAAGCCCCCACTGTAAAGTATAACACAGCAGGGACTAATATTCGATCTGTGAATTTAGTATAACATACCTTAAATAAAAATACAATAAAGCACCCTGTTTCCGATTAGAAAAATATTTCTAATTACACTTCGCTCACAGTCAATTAATTCGAAGGAATACCTTCTATTTCTCTTCCTATTTACATAATCTTAAAAATATAACTTTCTTTATGATTATAAAAAGGAAACCTTTTCCGAAATAATCTCTAGTGCTATAATAAAGGTAGGCTACTGCCCCAGAAGGGAGGTGTTGGCATGAATACTAGCATTTCGCAAATTCTTGTGAATCTATTATCCGGAGTAATTCTTCTAATAATAGAATATTATTTCCTAAAAGATAACAACGAGAAAAAGTAGCCGTTTTAGGACGCGACGCATACTCGTCACTTTGTATGTGAATATTAAATATTAATATAAAAAGCCAATTGAAGTAGAAGTTCAATTGGCTTTCGTGTTGGAATGTACTAGCATTTCACATTCACTTTCCTATATTCTACCATATACCTTTCCTTGTTGTCAATTAATTCGGAGAGTTCCTTTCCAAGTAGTAATATTATTATATAAAGAGATTAAATAAATTCCTTTAAACTATAAATTGCAATACTCACAGAAAGGAACTTATTCTTATGAGTATTCAAATATAGATTTTCAGAGTGACTCAAAAATTACAATTCTAATTATCTAGTCACTACCTCAAAATTCGTTAGACTTCTTAAAAACTCTTATAAAAAAATTCAGATATCAATAAACTACTGCGTCTTTGAGTTCTCGTTCAAATCTAGGTCTTTGGGAATACCCCTGAAAACATATTACAATTACTCTTCCCCGTACACAAAATCATTGCTCTTTTCAAACTCTTTGAATGTAGGAATGTTTTTATCTTTTTCTGAAATAATAGCTTTTGATAAATCAATCTGCCAGTCAATCCCAAGCTCTTTATCATCAAATATTATACCAGCGTCTGCTTCTGCATTATAATAATTATCACACTTATACATGAAGTTAACATTTGGCGTTAATGTCGCAAAACCATGAGCAAAGCCCCTAGGAACTAAAAGTTGTCTTCTATTATGTTCTGAAAGGATAAAACTTTCCCACTGACCGTATGTAGGACTTCCCTTTCTAAGATCTACTACTACATCTAAAACTTCACCAGTCACTACACGAATAAGCTTTGTTTGTGCAGCATTTCCCCTTTGGAAATGTAAACCACGAACGACACCAGCTTCAACTGATAATGAATGATTGTCTTGAACGAAATTAAAATCTATCCCTAATTTTTTATACTTTTCTTCAGAATAACTCTCCATAAAGAATCCACGTTCATCTTCAAAAACATCTGGTTCTATTATTTTTACATCTTTTAATTTTGTATCAAAAACCTGCATTCCAAACTGCTCCTATTCCATTTGTTTTACCCTACTTGTTATTTATATATAACTATTTCCCTATAAACAAACCCTATACAGCGTTTCTTACACTACTTACTACTTAAATAATTCCAACTTTTATAACATGTTGATTATCCTGTTTCAATATTTATTATCATTCCCTACATTATCATTTTTCTAAAAGTCAATTACTTAATAATGTTTTTTTACCATATATCTCAATAATGTTATAGAAAGCTCAGCAAGAAAATCTCCATATTTTTTCAACTCCCTAGTATGCTCCGTATCGAATAAAAATGCTGGACTTTGGAATACAGCATGCATACTCTTATTTCTCAAATAATACGTATAATTCATTAAAAATCTCAATGCATCAGTATCTTCAGCATTACCTCCAATTTTTTCATTGAACCTCTTGATTATTTTCTCATATTCGCTAGTTTCTTGAAATTTATATTTTTCTTTTTCCTTGTTCAGGTCATAATCTTTCTTATATTCAATAAATATATTATTAAAAATACGTAACAACTGAGTTAAAAAAGTGCTATCTTGTATTTTACTAATTTCAAAAATGTTTTCAAAAATACCTAATCTTTTTACTGCTTCAGAATCATTTTTACACATAAACGCTATTGCATTACCTGTATTTATTCCCTTTACAAGATTTTTTGACTCTAAAAAAATATTTTTAAAAATGCTATCAGGATTAGATTTATAGTCTGATTTCATTTCTTCAAAGACTTTTATATATGCATCTCTATCAGAAGTTATTTTCGTCATATAGTTATAAATAACATTAAATGCCTTCCATGTGTGTTCTAATTTATACTCCTCATAATTTAACCCTTCTAAAATATGCATCAAAGGTAAATAAACTGAATCATCCTCATAATCAAATAAACGATTTAACACCTCATCCTCTAGCGTAAACTCATTCATAACTTGAAACTTCTGAAAATACTCTTCAACCATATCTCCATTAAAACTAATGCTATTAATTGTCATACTCCCGAATTTAAAGTAATAAAATATTAATGAACTCACTACTTCTCTATATACTCTACTTTGGCGAGTATATAAAGTATTTTTCCCTTTTATTTTCTTACGTCTACTTACTAATATTTCTATTTTATCTTTTTGAAATATCATTTCATCTATAGATGTTCCCCCATTTGCCCTGTAATAAATATACTCCTTTTTTATTGTTCCTAAATCCCCATCTTTAATAGACCTATCCCCATGTGTTTCCATATTGATTTCTATTTTGCATTGCTTCATATTATTTTTCCTTTCTTATCTTAATCTTTTATGTTTCTAATTTTTTTATCAAAAACATATTGCATATAAATTTTCACATTCAATTTACCAATAAAACATAAATAATTTTTTATTAATTTAGCTTACATAACTTCATTATAACAAACCCTAGCTATATATACAATAAAATTATTTATTAGATTATACTATATTATTTTTCACGTTTTACCAACATAAAATTTTAGAATTTTATTTTATCAATCTTATAATAGGTAAGTTATTATATAATTGATAAATTTAAGTAACATTCTAGTATTAAATAGTAACTCCCGATGTTATAATATAAGTGTATTTTTCATTTTTGCATAAAATGATACCGTGATTATCTATACTCATTAGCATATCATGTACAAACCATTTAATTCTGTTATCAGAAATAATAAAAGAAAAACTACTAACTAAAAAAGCAGGAGGGATTTTATGTATTTAAAAAGTTTATCAATAAAAAATTATAGAAAATATGGCAAAGACTTTCAGACTATTAACTTTGCTCATAGTAAATGGCCTGAAATATCGGATAATGAAGATCATGAAACTAAGATAAATAAAACAGAAGAGTATATATCAAAAAATTCATCACTTATTGTAGGTAAAAATAACTCTGGTAAAAGTACAATTATCAAATTATTAACTACATTACAAAATACCAAGGCAGGTAGTAGGAATGTTTTCAAGTATACGGACTTTAATTTAAAAATATTAGCAAATTGGTATAAAACTAATATTAGTAATAAATCTGAAGAAGAAATAAGAAGTATTGATAAATCTGAGTTTCCTAAACTAGAGTTTCAGTTGGTATTAGGAATTGATGATGGAAATGATTTAATTTCAAGTTTCGAAGATATATTAATTTTAAGTGGGATAAAAACAGTTAAAATACAAGAAGAACAAGAAACAGAGGAGATTTCTGAAGTGACTATCGATGTTAAGTACGAAGTTGCTGATGCTCAATCTTTCTCAGAAGAACTTGTTAACCTTAAGACTAGTTACTCAGAAAGAGAGAATCACCAAGATAAAGAATTTTTAAACTATAGCAAAGAGCTTCAATATAGACAATATTTAGCTTTATTTAGTAGCAATTACTTTGTTTTAAATTTTTATGCTAAAGGAAGGTATGAGCCATCTAAAGATTTCTCTCTAGCTCCGTTATTAAAAGTGGATACAATAGAAGCAAATACGGTTAAAAATGACAAGATCCTTTCCCAAGCTTACAATAAAATAGTTTCAACATATGTGAAAAATAATGATATGAAAGCAATTAATACTTTAGTTGATGATATTAATTATAAAGTAAAGGATATGGTTGATACCAATATAAAGAATATTCTTCAAGGCGCAGTATCTAGCATTGAATCAACTAAAAATTTAAAAATGAATTTGCATCCAGATGTGACTTTAGAGAAGATTTTTACAAATAGTATTATTTATGAGTACCAAGAGGGAAATAATAACATACCTGAAAGTCAGTTTGGTATGGGATATACAAACTTGATGGTTATTATTGCAAAGATTGTTGACTATATTGAACTATATAGCGAGAAAGATATCAACGGTTCAGTAAATATTCTCTGTATTGAAGAACCAGAGTCATTTATGCATCCTCAAATGCAAGAATTATTTATAAAGAATATTTCAAAAGCAATTGCTACTTTACTAGGTAAAAAACAGCAACTAGATACTTTTCAAATTATCATCACAACTCACTCAACACATATCTTAAACAGTAAGATTCAATCAGGAAACACTCTAAATAATATTAGTTATCTAGGTCGACTAGATGAAAATAATACTATACAGAACATCAGTGATACAGCAATAGTATCTAATGGAAATATTGATAAAAAAACCTATGAATATATAAAAAAATATTTAAGATTAGAGGCATCAGATCTTTTCTTTGCTGACGCAGTCATTTTAGTTGAGGGGATTTCGGAAGAAACATATTTAAGATATGAAATTGATACGCATCCCATTTTGAAAAATCATCATGTGAAAATTTATAGAATTGATGGCGCCCATTCTCATAAGTTTATTGAGTTATTAGAGTTACTAGGCCTTAAAACTATTATTTTTACAGATTTGGATTTAAAAAGAAAAAACAAAAATAAAAACGGTAAAATAATAAAAAAACTATCTACTAACATTAACGATTTGAGTTCTGAATACGATAACTCAACCGAGTGTCTAAGCACTAATAAAACTATACAATATTTTGTAAGAAAAGAAATAGATGATGAAAAAGCCAAATATACTAAAATTAACCCTAAATTAATTGAGAAACTTGTAAATAAGGAAGAATTACATATTGATTATAGTAATACTATCACTCTGTACTCTCAAGGTAAAATAAATGGATATTATGCTACTAGTTTTGAAGAAGCAATTATTTTAACAAATGCAGTAGATAAAGATAAACAAGAATATACACAATCCTTAATTAAGCTTCTAAAATATGTCCATCCAAATAAGGAGCGCTTTTCAAATATCAAAGAATGTTTCAAGATTGTTGAGGAATCTTACATATATCAAGTAGATTTGTCTAATGATAAAACAAAGTTTTCTACCGGAATAGTGTATTTATCAATAACAGATAAAGAGTTTAATCTCAAATTACCTAAGTATATTGAATCAGGCTTAAACTCGCTTTGTAATTATTTTAAGGAGTATGAATAATGTTATATACAATTAGTCCAGAAAACAAACAATTAGAATTAGATATCCAGCAAAACATTAGCACATGTCTGGATAACTTTGAAAGTTTTTGTTTTGATGCTGGTGCAGGAGCTGGAAAAACTTATGCACTTCAAAAATCAATTGAGCATGTTTTAAAAACAAACGAGAAAACTTTAAAACAAAATAATCAAAAAATCTTATGTATCACTTATACTAATGCTGCAAAAGATGAAATTCTTAAACGACTTGGGAAGAACTCTTCAGTAGTGGTTTCCACAATCCATGAGTTTCTTTGGGGATTTATCGCTATTCAGCAAGAATTACTAACCATAGAACATGAGAAAAAAATTAAAGAAACACTTAAGGAGCTCGAACAAAATATAAACGATAATCCTCTTTCTAGAAGTATTAATCTGATTGAGTTTAAAAATGCGATTATCGATGAAGAGTTTTTGAAAATTTTCTATAATACACCTAGTACTCCCGCAGAAAAATTTAAATCTATGATTAAAGAATACCGTGAATACTTTTCTCCCTATTTAAGTAATGTTAAAACGTTTAGAAGTTTAGTTAAGATTGTTATCAAGAAACACAAACTTGAAGAAACATTGAAACAAATTGATGATAAAAAATCTAAACAGGTTATCTATAATCCTATTCAAAATCGAGATAAACTTGAAAATTATATAATTAGCCACGATACATTGTTACTTTACTGTGAAAATATTATTACAAGTCAGAATATATTAAAAAAATTATTTTCAGATAGATATCCATATGTCTTAGTAGATGAGTATCAAGATACTGATAAAAAAGTTGTTAGTATTATTGATAGTATTAAAGAATATACAAGTTCAAAGAAAAAATTTATGGTAGGTTTCTTTGGGGATTCTTTACAGAATATTTATGAAACTGGAGTAGGGATTCTTCCCCAAAAAAATAAGTATCAAATTATTGAAAAAAATTTTAACCGCCGTTCTTCTTCACAAATAGTAGGCTTGATTGAAAAAATTAGAAATGATAATTTTGGTCAACAGTCTATATACACTAATTTTAGCAATGGATCTTATAATTTTTATATTGCAGAAGATAATTTTAACCTACCTAGTTTTCTACAAGAAAAAAATCTAACCAATAATACAGCCTGTCTTTTAATGAAGAATGACGATATTACAAAAGCAAGAGGATTTGATGAAATATTGACAGTTTTGAAAAAATCTCCCCGATTTAGTGGAAAAAACTATGAAAACATAACTAAAGAATTTTTACAGAAGAATTTACAGCATATGGGATGGTTTTTAAGAGATATTTTAACTTTCATAGACTTTATCCAAAAAATAAAAAATGATAATTCAACAGTTAGAGAGATTGTCCAATTTATAACTCCATATAAATCAGCACTAACGTTTGCAGAGATGCAGAAATTCATTAGTAGTTTAAGAAAAATTAACTTGTCAACACTGACAATCAATAAGTGTATTAAAAAAATTGTTAATATCAAAGGGTATATCTCAGGGGAAAAAATTTTAAGGAAAATATTCTCGATAGATGATACTGAAAAGGAAATATTAGCCAATATAAAGGATCGTGCACATGATTATTTCTACTATTCTCAAGATTCGGAAGACTCCAAAAAAGAAATGACAGTTATCGATGATTTTTTTGAATTAAATATTTCTATATTTTTCAAATGGTATAACTATATTTTTGATGGCACCAAAAATGAAGGAATTAGTTATTATACATTGCATGGTTCAAAAGGATTAGAATTTGACAATGTAGTTGTTGTATTGCAAGATAACTTTGCAAAGGGAAATGATTATTGTGAAAATTTTTTTAAAAAATACCACTCTCCTTCAGCTGCTTCTGATTCACAATTTCAAAAAGTTCGTAATCTACTATACGTTGCTTTTTCAAGAGCAAGAATTAATCTTCATGTCATTTATAAAAACAATTCCCCTGAAGATTCATTAGAAAATATAAAAGAAATTTTTGGAGAGAAGTTCGTACTTTACCTTAATAACAAACAATATTAAATTCTTATTCAGCAAAAAAGTGCTGACTTAAAAGTCTTAAATAAAAAAATCTCTAAACAAAATAATTTATCCCCGTTTAAATACACTTTATAAGAACCTTTAGATATCTAATAAACTTTGCCGGGAGTGACTCAACAAAATCGATTTCTCTGATTGAGTCACTCCCTTAAATTCTATAATTTTAAAAGCCCACAAATTTTATAAATCTAATATATCAAAACTATACTACCTACTTAAGCATTGCCTTCATCTCTTTGATATTAACAGTTTTCAGTAAGAATAACATACCTAAGTAACTAATTCCACCGATTGCAAGGTAAATTACAAGACCTACAATTCCATCAAATCTTAGTGTCATTTTACAGAACATTACAGCCCCGAACATTACAAGGGATGACAATATGATTTTTACTAAATCTTTATTGAACAGTAAGTTCTTATTAATAATATTACGGCTATAATACCATTGGATGGCGAATACTAAAATTTCAACAACTACAGATGTTATACTCGCTCCGATATAACCGAAAAACGGAATAACAGCAATGTTAACAGCCACACTGACAAATGCAGGAATCGTTGTCGATAGCATAAATTCTTTGTTCTTATTTCTTACTACTAACACTTGATATCCAAGGATATTCGTCCAACCTACAAACATAATGTTAAACACAATAATATATAATACATACTTAACATCTTGGAAGTTTTGTCCTAAGAATAATTTAACGAATACTTCATTCACCGCAATTAGGCCAAAAATCATGGGGAAGATTATAAGGTTATACAAAATGAATGAGAATTTCACCATATTTTGCGCTTCTCTATCTTTTCTTTCAGAAAGAAGATTCGCAACTCTCGGTAACATAACAACTCCTAGTGAACTAACAACCTTAAGTAATATACTAATTAATTTTTGACCTTGTTCGTAAATCCCCACATCCGAGTACGATCCTAAAAGTCCTAATAACGTTCTATCTAAAACAACATAAAGTGATATCGCTACTTGTGGTAAAAATAACAATACAATAGGATGTAGATTTTTCTTAATAGCATTCGCATTAAATGAAGGACGTTTTATGAATTTCTTCGCCGGCACCCACATTACAAATTGTCCTAAGAAATCAAAGATAACAATTAAAAATACGTAAAGATATAAGTCATCACTACTTTTAACAAAGGTAAAAATACTGATTACTCCAATAAGCCTAATAACTACGTTTCTTATTGTTATTTTCTTGAAATCTTCTTTACCTGAGAATAGCCACGAGATGTCAATCATATTTGCGAATAGAGTAATCCCCACTATTAATGGTAGTATACCTCCCATCTGTGGGATACTAAATATCGATATTACATAAACAGAAATTGCTAATATACTCGCGATAAGTTGAATCGCATATATATTCCAAAATACGCTACTTACATCACTTGCAGCCGCTATTTGCTTCGTACCATAAACACCAATACCTAACATCGCAAATAACGAGAAATAACTCACTATAGAATTATAAAATACATAATTCCCTAAAGCTTCACTAGTGAAAATTCTCGTAACATACGGAACCGTTACTATCGGTAATATTATCGTTAATATTTGATACGAAAGATTATATAAATAATTTTTTATTACTTTCATTATATTTCCTCATCACATATGAAAAACCCCTAAAAATAGGAGATTTCTAAATTTTTATTACTAGTATAAGTATACGGAATTTATCTCCATATTTCAACTATTTCTAAAATAAATTAATAGAAAAATATATCACCATTTCAAATATATTTCATTATAGAATTTTATTAATAAATATTTACTCCAAAACCTTGTATTTTAATAATAACTATTAATTTAAGAAACTATTAAAAATAACGTAAATAATTTGAGTTAGTTTGATAATTATGATAGAATAAATTATATTTATGTACTTATAAATAACTAAAAAATAGAAATATAAAGGAGAACTTAGTAATATTATGAAGAAACAAACGTTTTCATTAAGAAAAAGCAAACTTGGGACAGTTTCTGCATTAGTAGGACTTAGTATCGTTGGAGCTGTTGCTTACGCTGACGGTAGTGCATTAGCTGCTGATACTACTCCAACTTCTACTAATGCTACTGAAAGTAAAACTACAGTAACTAAAGAACAATTACAAGACGCCGAAAAGAAAGTATTAGACACTAAAGCTGCTATCGAGGAAAAAGAAAAAAAACGCCCTGAATTAGCTTTAATCGCTAAAAAAGCTAATAGTGAAGAAAAATATGCAGCTGAGAAACTAAGCGAAGCTACACCTGCTGCTATTCAAAAAGCTAAAGACGATGCAGCTAAAGCTGCGGAAGATGTTAAAGCTGCGGAAGATGATCTAAAAGCTAAAAAAACTAATCAAGAAACTCTTACTAAAGATGTAGCAACAAAACAAGCTGCTGCTGATAAAGCAAATACTTCTGTTGATACTGCCGCTAAAAAAGTACAAGACTTAGAAAATGGTACTCCATCTCTAACTGCTGCTGAAAAAGCTAAAGCTGACGCTGAAAAAGCTAAAACTGACGCTGAAAAAGCTAAAATTGATGCTGAAAAAGCTAAAACTGACGCTGAAAAAGCTGATGCTGATGCAGCTAAAAAGGTAACTACTTTAAATAATGAGTTAACTACTAAAAAACAAGCTTTAGCAGAAAAAGAAAAAGCACTTAAAGATCTTGGAGATGCTCCTCAAGGATACGATTTCTCTGATGTTAAATTTAATTTAGGTGCTGACTTTGCAGCTGCATTAAATGAACGTGCTAAATTGATGGGTGAAAATGATCCAAATAACACTGGTGATGGACGTGCCAACGAACTTAGCACAAGAAACCAAGCTGAAGTAAATGCTAATGCTGAAAAATTAAAACAATTAGCAAAAACTAATATGGCTAAAAATACATACACTAATACAACTGACACGCGTGAAGTTGATATTTGGAACTTAACAGCTGATCAAAAGAGAGAGATTAACTTATTCGGTCTTCACATCGTTAACCAAATCCGTGAACAACTAGGAAACCCTAAAGTTAAGACAACTGTAGGTATGGAAAAATTTGCAAATGAAGCTGCAACTAATCGTAACAACGCTAAATTCCAAGGAACTACTAATCCAAATGATCCTACAGAGAATTCTAAATATAAAAAAGTTCTTAAAGGTAGTAGCTTCAATTATGCTAACTATGACTACGATGGAATAAACGCTGCTGCTAGAGCAAATGGTTTATCATATAAAACTGATAACAATCAAAACCAAGCAGATATTATGCAAGTTACTAAAAACCCTCGGGATGGTAAGTTCATTGAAGAAAAGAGCTATCCTTCACTACAAGAAGCTGCTAATCCAAAATTTACAATGACGATGGGACAACTAAAAGAGTATATTTTTGAAGCGTACAAACAAAAAATGTTTACTAACGATGAAGATTTTCGTGGAAGTAATTATCACCGTAAATGGGAAAATGCTCTATCAATCGGTGGAAGTATCGCTTTCCGTAAAGATGGAGAAGGAAACAAGCTAGGGCGTAAAGCTTCTGAATATAATGCAACAAGTGTTACTGCTACCGTGAGTGTTAATCCAAAACAATTTGGAACTGAATATTACTCTAATCTAGAGATTTTTGTTCACAACTTCCAAACAGCGGGTGAAAATACAGCTCCTGGTCAAGATACAAACAGTATAGTTCTTGATCCAGCTAAATTTAATGCGACTGAAATCAAAAATGATCCAACAGCTGCAAAAGAATATAGTGCTAAAAAACAAGCTACCGAAAAAGCAGTTAAAGACGCACAAACTGAGGTTACTACAGTTCAAAACAACTTAGATGCTGCTAAGCAATATAAAAATCAATTACCAGTAGCTGAAAAAACTCTTCAAGATGCAACTAGCAAACTTACAGCTGCTGAAAAAACTCTTCAAGATGCTGAAACTAACTTAGACAACTTACGCAAAGGTATTAGTAATAAATCCGATGAAATTAATAATGCTAAAACTGCTCTAGAAACAGCTAAACAAGAAGCTGAAAAAGCTAAAATTGCTCTTGCTGAAGCTAAGGATAAATTAGCTAAGGCAGATGAAGACGTTAAAAAAGCTGCTCCTTCAGTCATCTTTAAATTAGCTGCTAAAAATGAAGCAGAAGAATTAGTACGTTCTCTTGAAAATGCTAAAGAAAATTATGCTAAAGCTAAAGCTGATAAAGAGACTGCAGATGCTAAATTAAAAGAATTAGAAACATGCTTAGCTGATAAACACACTGAACTTGCTAAATTAGAAGAAGAATACAAAAACCTTCTAAAACAATACATAGGTAATTTAACTCAGCCTGGAAATCCAGAATTAACATTCACTGAAGAAGTTAAAGAAGAAGAAATCAAATTCAACGTTGTAGAAGAATTAGATTCATCTCTTAAAGAAGGAGAGCGTGTTGTTAAAACTAAAGGTGTTACAGGTCGTAAATCTGTTAAAACTATCACATTTAAATCAGGAAATACTGTAGTTGATACAGCTAGAGAAGAAACTATTCTTACTCCTGCAGTTGATGAGGTTGTGGCAGTAGGACCAAAAGTTCCTGAACAAACACAACCAGGTAACCCTGGCACTCCTGGAGTTTCTGGTAACCCTGGCACTCTTGAAGTTCCTGGAAAACAAGAAACACCTGGTGCTTCTGAACAGCCAAAACCAAAACCTGGAAATCCTGGTTCTCAAAAAACTCCAAGTACTACTGAACAACCTAAAGCTCCTGTTCAATCTCAAGTTAATGCTAAACTAAAAGCATTACCTAACACTGGACAAAGCGAAAATGGAGTTGCTTCAGTTGCAGCACTTGCTGCTTTAGCTATTGCTGCTAGATTAAGAAAAGCAAAAAACTAATTAACTAAAATGATAAATAGAGGTGAAGGCACGCTTCAACCTCTATTTTCATATCTAAAAAATAGGATTCAAAGTATTCATTAGAACACCTTGAATCTTATTTTTAATTTATCTTATTTATCTAATAAAATATTCTCTATTTTCTTAGTTTCAGAAACTAAATCAAATCCTTTTTCTATTAAATTATTCTTAACTATATTTGTATCAATTCTTTTTTCTTGGTGTAGTTCTAATATTTTTTCAGCCCATTTAATTGGAGAATCATTTAATGAAAGATAGTAATAATTCGAATTTACTATAACCTCAGGCGGAATGACATCCGAAGCAAGTATAGGAATACCATTTGCTTGAGCTTCCAATAGAGCTACTCCCAGACCTTCAAATCTTGATGGGAATATGAAGAAGTCAAACATACTACACAATTCCTCAACATCACTTCTCATTCCTAGAAATTCTACTTTATCTCTTATCCCTAGTTCTGTTGCTTGTAATTCTAAACTACTCGTATCTCCCCCACCAACTAGAAATAGCCTTGTTTTATCTTTTCTTTTAGCAAATTCAGAAAATACATCTATAATAAATTCTTGATTTTTTTGGTAATCTATCCTTGCAACATTACCTATAATAAACTCTTCATCTGTTATATTAAACTCTTTTCTAAGTTTAATTCTCTTTTCTTCGTTAAAAATAAATTTATCAATGTCAATCGCATTAGGAATCCACTTAACTTTATCATGAATTTTCTTCGGAAACATCCATTCAGTAGCTTGTTTACTACACGACCAGAAATCAGTAGCATAGTGATGAACAAATTGCTTTGTAACATCATGAACTAAATTAGAAAATTGCTTAGCTGTAGTTTTAGCATTATGTGAATGTAAAATTATTTTTTTCACACCATATTTTTTTGCCATTTTCATATTCCCTAAATTAACAATCATTAAGGCATTAATCCAAACTGCATCATAATTACCTTCTTTAAATACTTTTTCCAGAGCTTTTTTATAGAGTACAGGTTGTTCCCTTCTTCTTGGCACTCTATGGTATTGAATTGGGCTTTTAGATAATCTATCAAAATCTTCTTTAAACCCTATCTCACCCTCACGAGTACATACGAAATCTAAGTGGAACTTGTCTTTATCCATGTATGTAAAGAAATTTTTTATGACACTTTCCATACCACCTCTATTATTTGTCATCCCAAAAACTAATATTTTATACATAATTAAATCCTCTCATTCTTAGTTTAGATATTACTATCTAAAGTTAATGTATTTTTGTGGCATCAATACAATATTGATATACGGAATTTTTTTAAGGATATTAGTAGCTACTATCGATAAAAACCAACCTAGTACTAATCCACAGATTATATGTATATATACTGATGTGATTCCTGCTTTTAACATAATTATTCTTAACATACTACAAATCGGAGCATGTAATATGTATATTCCTAAACTATCCTTACCATATTTAGAAAAATAGTTAAAGAACCTTGGAAATACCTTCTCTAATCTAGGATATATTACAAATGCTACTCCTACACTTACTATAAATGCAATAGCCCATAACTGTGGTGTATCATATGTTACATACATTTTCTTCACATTTGGTCTGTAATAAATCGACCAACATAACATATAAATTATATCGAAGATTACAGCTCCACCAACCACTAACTTGATACTTAATTTACTTAAATCTACTGAACGTAGTATTGCCCCTAACATGAAGAACATTCCCCATACTAGTGTTTTTTGAACTATGTAGATATCGAAATTCATTAATAGAGAAATTACAAAACTTACTCCACTAATTATAAATAATATCTCTTTTCTTTTTATATAGACAGACAATAATCCATATATCATTGATATAATCCATAAAGTATATAAATACCACGATACTCCAAGTGGAGTCTTATATATATCAATTAAATTATGTATTGTCGTTGGAACTCTTACTGATGATCCAGCTGCTTTTTGCAGAATAAAATGAATTATAGAGTAGAATATATAAGGCAAACCTAATATTACAGTTCTCTTTAATGCATACTTCTTAAAAATTTTTAAGTCTTCTACAGGTTTGAAGAAAAAACCTGATAAAGCAAAAAATACCGGTATATGGAAAATATAAACCTGAGATGTTATTGTTATTAACATCTTATCATAGCTTGGAAATTTCCCAGATTCATATAACCCTAAAAATACATGACCTAATAGAACTAAAAAGATTGTGAATCCTTTCCCAAAATCTATCCAGTTTATTCTATTTTTAGTCATTATTACCTAATTCCTCTCTTACTACATTAAGAGCTCTTTCGATTACTACGTGCATATCATAATATTTATAGTCCGCAAGACGTCCGCAGAAGATAACATCTTTACCTTTTGCTTCTTCTAAATACTTTTGATACATTTCATTGTTTTTAGCGTCATTAATTGGGTAGTATGGTTCATCTCCACGTTTCCAATCTACTGAGTATTCACGTGTAATAACTGTTTTTTCTTGAGTTCCTTTTTCGAAGTGTTTGTGCTCGATAATACGAGTGTAAGGAACTTCGCGTTCTGTGTAGTTCACTACAGCATTACCTTGGTAATTCTCTTCATCTAATACTTCATGCTCAAAACGAAGACTTCTGTATTCTAATTCTCCATGTTTATAATCAAAGTATTGATCGATCATTCCTGTAAATACAACTTTTTTCGCACTTGCTTCTAACTCTTCACGGTTCTCAAAGAAGTCTACATTTAGTTCTACTTCAATACCTTTTAACATGTTTTCAATAATAACATTATATCCACCGATTGGAATACCTTGGTATCTATCATTAAAGTAGTTGTTATCGAATGTGAAACGTACTGGAAGACGTTTAATAATAAATGGTGGTAGTTCAGTTGCACTACGTCCCCATTGTTTTTCTGTATAACCTTTAATTAAAGTTTCATAAACATCCGTACCAATAAGTTTAATTGCTTGTTCTTCTAAGTTTTTAGGTTCACTATCTTGCAGATGAGCTGTTTGTTCAGCGATTTTAGCTTTTACTTCTGCAGGAGTTTTAGTTCCCCATAATCCATAAAAAGTATTCATATTGAAAGGTAGATTGTATAATTTACCTTTGTAGTTTGCCACTGGTGAGTTAATATAGTTGTTAAACTCAGCAAACTGATTCACATAATCCCAAACTTCTTTGTTAGAAGTATGGAAGATATGTGCACCATATTTGTGAACGTTTATTCCTTCAACGTTCTCACAATAAATGTTCCCACCAATGTGGTCACGTTTATCAATTACCTTTACTTTTTTTCCTTGTTTTGTTGCTTCATGAGCAAAGATTGCACCTGACAATCCAGCTCCTACTATTAAATAATCGTACATTTGTTCCTCCTATAAATGACTATATAACTTATCATATTTTTATTTTTCAACTTTAAATTAAACTTATATTTTAATATTTTTTACTACTCATTTTGTAAATCTAACCTGGTCTTATAGAATAATGCCGCAATTACAAACCAGAAACTATTGTATTGTGGTAATATCATCAGATCATCTATAATTCCATGTAAAGCAAGTAGAGAGAATATTATATATAAATAGATGTCATTAAGCCTATACACCCTCCACATTACTATCGTCATTCCTAGTATAAATATAACTAAAAATAATAAACCTAATTTCAATAATAATTGAATATATAAATTATCAACATAATCATAAGTTTCTGTTGTAATATACCCATCAACGTCCAAGCCATTACCTACTAACGTTATTCTTTTACCAAGTAGACCATAACCATAGTATTTTAAAGTACTATATCCTAGTGAGAGTCTTCCACCTAAAAATTCATTAATATTTGAGTGCCATTCACTCAGATGGTTGTAACCAATAGTAAAGTACAAGCTAAGCAATCCAGATACTACATATGAGCCAATAAGTATCTTATTCATTAAAACTCTTTTAAATTTAGAGAACAACTTTATTAATATTGTTAAGATAAGAAGTAACATTCCTAATCCAAAAGTAAGCCTTGAATCAGTAAATTCATATAAAGCATAATTTCCAATAATCAAAAACATTAATGTTCTCCATTTTATATTGTCTTTTTCTAAGTATACTTTTAAGAATATTATGTTACATAAAATAGCTGGGCCGAATAACGAATATCTGAATCCAACATACTCTCTCTCTCTTCCACCATCATAAGTTATATAGTTAGTAATCCACCCTAAATAACTACTCACTATAATAAAAATTAATAATACTAAGCTTATTCTATAAGAGATTTTAACTATAGTAGTAGTATTCACATTTCTTGCTGAATATACAAAAAAAGGTAACATAGCATAGTTGTAGTCCATATAATTAAAAAATAATCCACCTATAATTGCTAGAATTATAAACAACGTTAAATCTCTAGAATTAACTTTAAAATCAATAACTTCCTTAAATATCAACATTACTAACACAATTATAATTAATAAATTACCAAATACATTGATGTTTTTTGAATAAAACGAAGTATCTAGTAGATTGTACCCCAAATATATACTGTATGCAAAATAAAATAAAAAATTCTTTAGGGAACTTTTCTCTAATGTTATCTTCATAGTATCCCCCTACTCTATTTATTACTATTCATATTATCTAAACACTTCTGTACTGCTTTTTTATAGTAATATCCATTACGAAGTTGCATACCTATTTGAATAGCATTATTTTTCAATTCAGTATAGTCACTATCCGAGATATTATTAATTACATCATCAATTTCTGTTAAACTTTCAACTAATATACCTGCTTTATGTTTTTCTATAAAATTAGACATTGCCGCTTCTTTCCAAATGATAACTGGAATTCCTGCTGATAAATATAGGGACGTTTTATGCGGATTATTGTATCTTAAATAGTTTCCTGTATTTCCACTACAAGTATCTAAACTGTCTCCATCCCATACTAGTCCAAACTTACCTTCTAATTTTCCTGGCAATTCATCAGGTTTAAAACTTCCAAAATACTTTATATTATCGCCTAATTTAATATTTTTATCCATATAAGGACCATACAGATTTAACTGATAATTAAAAGTATGTTCAATTAATTTATAAATATAGGGACTTTTCTCAGGAAATAAATTTCCTGCAATTGCTAAGGAATTACTATAATAGTTATCTTTCATTTCTAATGAACTAATATAATCGAATATTTCTAAACTTACTAGTTTGTCTTCGGAGATTCCTCTATCAATAAGATACTTCTTCATTTCATCGTTATGACAAATAATTTTATCAAAATTATTCAGTAATTCATTATCTGCTATTTTATGAATTGCATCATTATACATATATGATAATTTCCTTAAACTTTCTAAATCATGAATAACTACAATGAATTTTGCTTTCTTAATTTTTTTAATCCAGGGAATTATTTTATTTGCTATCCTAGTACCGTTAGCTGGGTGTTGATAAACAAGAACATCTCCTTTCCCTAGTTTTGCAAATACTTTCCCCCATTGAGAAATACCAACAGTCAGCATCCATAACTTTCTGTGTAAATCACCTTTATTGGGAGGTACTTTAAATCCTATGCTTTTTCCTCCTAATTCCTCTGTAAATTCATAAATATCATTAGGTGCCTTAGGCCCAGCAGTTTCTTCTGTTCCATTATGCATTTTTATATAATATAACATTTATAACTAGTCTCCTCTCAATCAACTTATTTCAACAAATATTTAGCTCTGATAACTATACCCAGAAGTCCAATTTTATATAAAATATATTTTAAATATCTAGGTTGTTTTAATAATCTATTAAAGTTTACTTTTTCTTTAATAATTTCACTTTTTATTTTCGCAAAAAGTTCTGCATCCTTGTCAGTAGATTTCAGATAATCTATATATAGCTGAGACATCTCTACTTTATACCAAGCTACTATATTCGAAGCATCTTTACCTCTATCCTCTAAATATTTTTTACTCGCGCGATATATTTCGTTAGCTGATAGATAATGATCTTTTATATTTTTCATAGTAATTGTATTAGTAATTGCACCCTCATTTCCTTTCCAATAATAGTAAAGGAAATAATCTAAACCTACTACTTTTTTCAAGTTTAGGAATAATCTATGCATTATTTCTAAATCCTCATAGTTTCTTCCTTCTAAGAATCTAATATTATTAAATACTTCTGTTTTAAAAATCTTTGTCGTTACAAAAAAGTCATATCTACCCAAGAAAGATGAATCTATATATTGACTTACATCCATATCTTTAGGATTTTTTTCACCTTTTTCAACAACTTTCTCTTCCGTAAGATATGTTCTCTGAAACGAAATCATATCGTAATCTTTTTCCAGGTACTCATTCAGTACTTCTAATGTATCTAAAGCCAACCAATCATCTGAGTCAACAAAGAATATATAATCTCCTTTTACACTATCTAAAGCTACATTTCTTGCAGAAGATAACCCCCCATTTTCTTTGTGGATTACCCTAACCCTACTATCGATTTTTGCATATTCGTCACATAATGCAGGACAATTGTCTGGACTTCCGTCATTTACTAAGATAATTTCAATATTTTTGTATGTTTGATTTAATACACTATCCATACATCTTTTCAAATATTGTTCTACTTTATATACAGGTACTATTATACTAACTAACTTATTCACAATATCAGGCCTACTCTCCTTTTTTACTATATTGTTTTCCCACTAATTTTACTTAAAATATATAATACTTTACTTCCTAAACTATAGTTTAGTGTAAATAATATTAAAATTACTTTTCTTGAAAATGGCAAGTACTCTGATAATAATTGTTTATTTTCTCTTATACTCTTTAATAATTCTTTTATTTTCTTATCGTATTTTTTCAAATTATCTTTCTTATTATCTGCTAAAGCTATTCTACATAATAAATTGAAGTCTATTCTTTTTCTATTTATTACGGCATATTTTAAGAAATTTTGATTCTCGTATGCTCTCGACTCTTCTACAATTGTATCCCAAATTTTCTCTAAATCAAAATCTTTATCTCCAAATTTTGCTGTTAATCCATTGTCATTAATAAAATAATTGTATGTTACTCTATTACTATAGAATATACTTTGAGCATTTTTCATATATCTAAATGTTCCTAAAACATCTTCAGCGAATAGACCAACTGGAAACTCAACACCTTCCATTATTTCTCTTTTATACAGTTTTGACCAGGCGTAATATTCAATAGAATTCCCATCTATTTTAAAGAATTTTTTCGCATATTCTTCTTGCGTCAGAACCTCTTCTGTTAGACTATCAGGTTGAGAAGTTTTTTCTTGATAGCCTTTAGTTCTTATATTATTTGTAACAACCATATCTACATTATGTTTTTTCATAGAATCAACATAATACTCAATCGCATCTGATTCTAACCAATCATCTGAATCAACAAAAGTAACTGCTTCACCATTTATGTGTTTCAGTCCTGTATTCCTTGCAGCACTTAATCCTCCATTTTCTTGATTGATAAGAGATATATTCTCGTATTTTTTCTCATATTCCTCACAAATATCACGAGAATTATCCTTTGATCCATCATTAACTAATATTATTTCTATATTCTTATATGTTTGATTGATAATTGAATCTAAACAACGCTTAAGATACTTCTCAACATTGTACACAGGGACTATTACACTTACTTTCAATTTTATACCCTCTTTCTAGAAACTTTCTTTATATTTCTTTTTGAAAAACTTCGCTTTTAAAAATGCTCCACCTTTTTTTAACCAATCCACTTCAAATGCATCAAAAAATGGTACTTCTTTAACTTTATATTTTTTCTCTTCTAACCAAACATTGAATAGAAGCTCACTCACTCTTCCAAATAATCTTGCTTCGAAAGCCGTAAGATTAAAAACATCTATTCTATTTTGTAATTCGAATAAAATTGGGAATAACCACGAACAATATTCATCAAGTAGTTCTTTCTTCATAATAAACATATTGAACATATGTCCACTAGTTTGTTTCATGACTTTATCGAAAGCCTTAATATACTCAGGACTCATCTCCGAAATTATATCTCTCGTTTTATCGAGATGACTACCATCAAATGTATTTGCATAATGATTGTAAAGTGTTTCAATATAATATTTTCTTAATTTTGGAACTAGTATATCTGCTTCTTTCAAGTACTCTTCTGTTCTTTTTCTATCTAAAACTACTTCATTTATATCCATACCATCTTTATATTTCACTTTTTTAGTACTAAAATATCTACGATAGTGATCTAATCCAATATACTCTGCATCTAAATTTTTCCACGCCCAATATACACCTGTTAATTCACAAAAGTAAGGATTTAAACATGATATATTTTCACCAATATTGTCTTTTTGATAACCTAGTTCCTCTTTACCTTCAGCTCCAACATGAACAGGTAGATATATCTCATCCTTTGGCACAATAAACTCCTTGTGAGCTGCTATTAATATTTTTATATCTTTATTCATTTAATCTCCTTTGCTTTCTTTATTTTTCAAACTCAGATTTATTAGGATATTTCTGATTAAACTCTTTTAGCATTACATCTCTTACATATCCAAAATTTTCTACTTCACTATCATTTAAACAAATCATCTTGTGCGTAGAATTTCTAATATCTTGAATAATTTCTTTATAATCCATCATACTATATGAATTACCTGTATTTATACTTCGAGGATAAAATTCCCCCTTGGTCAACTGCCAATATCTAATCAACCAATGACTTATTCCCTTACTACTTCTGAATTTATAACTATAATTTTTTTCAAACAAATCTTTTTCTAATTCATAAACTTCTTTAAATATAGATTTCTTATACGATACAGGTATGTGATCATCATAATATCCTAATATATTTTTCCAAGGTAATAAGAAAATATTTTTTATCATGTGTTTCCCATATTTAAATTTATAAATTTTAGAGAGTGAATTTTTTAAAACATGTCTAGAATTATAATACTTGTTTACTATTTCTAAATTATTCAATATTACATGCTCTATACCTGTACCTTGCGATTTAATAGGCTCAAATACACCAATATCACATGGTAATCCATTTTTGAAGAAGTCCTCTTCTTTTACATCTCCATTTAAAAACATGTCATCATTAAACAAAACAAAACACTCTGACAATTCTTTTATTTTGTGAATATTTAACTCTATAACATTAGAATTATACGTCGGTAAGTATTTCTCATCTATATAATCACCGTGCTTAATCACTACCAATTTTTCATTTTCTAAATTTAACCACTCAGGAAGATGCCCTTCAGTTATAAAATAAACTTTGTTTACCCACGGAGCATGTTTTTCTACTGCTCTAAACCAATATTTCATGAACCCCCAATCACGGTACCTCAGATTGTCATTTAAGTCTACATTGATACTCATTTTGTCTTCATAGTATTGTTTTTCTTTTCTCCAGTTTTCATCATTACTATCTACCCACGTAACAACAAAATCTATTTTTTCACACATTTCGTAGACTCCTCTCTTCCTTTTTTCTGTTTTTTATGGTATCATATCTTTATTACTCATTTAAGTCTGTGTTTTAGTTTGGCGACGAAACACAGTCTTTTTTATTTAACTACTTATTTATTTTAATACGCAGCATCTCTTGTTATTATCCTCTTCAATTCCAAGAAAAATATTTTTATATCTAATTTTAATGAACAATTATCCACATAATACAACTCTACGTCACATCTTTCTGGATAACCTACTTCACTTCTTCCACTAACTTGCCACCAACCTGTTGCTCCAGGTTTAACAGATAAAAATTTCGGAGCTCTCTCACCATATTGAAGCAACTCTTCTGCTATAACAGGCCTAGGTCCTATAAAACTCATATCCCCTTTTAGGATATTAATAAATTGTGGAATCTCATCAATACTATGCTTTCTTATGAATCTGCCTAATCTAGTCATCCTTGGATCTTCTTCCGGAAGCAGTTTATAACTATTTTCTATATATTTTTGATAAAGTTTCGGATCTTTTTTTAAAATTTCTTGAGCATTCTCTACCATAGATCTATATTTATAAATTTTAAATCTTTTGCCATTTAAACCTATTCTTTCCTGAGAGAAAAATATTTTTCCTTTATTCTTACCGAAACTATAAAAGATAGCTAGGATGATAGTAACTATTACCAATACTATCACCCCTACTAATGCTATAGATATATCAAATACTCTCTTGAAAAATAAATAACCGGCTTTATTTCTTACTCCCTCGAACTGATTATTAACTAAGTTCTCTTCCATTTTATTTATTTTCCCTCCTTATTATTTCTTCTAATATAATACATCTTGTTCTCCTCTTATATTATATATGATTTATTTTTTATCTTTATTCCCCTTTATTCCGTAACTACCATAGTGACCGTAGTAACCACCATAACCAAGTTCATTTGAGTTAACTTTGTTTAAGATTACACCTAAGAACTCTGCTCCACCTTTTTCCAGTTGTTCCTTAGCTTTTTCTATACTTTTCTTCTTAACGCGATTTGCTTCTACTAACAGAATTACTCCATCAGTCTTAGGAGCTACGATAGCTGCATCGATTACCTGACCAACTGGTGGTGTATCGATAATTACATAATCATAATATTCTCTGAACACCTCTATCATAATGTTGAAGTTTTTATTTTGTAATAATCCTGTTGGGTTTGGCGGTACTTGTCCTGCAGGAATAACGTTCAGATGCTCCACATCAGTCTCATAAATAACATCTTCAATTGGAGATACTCCTGATAGATAGTTTGATAACCCGCTAATTTTATGTTTAAACTTAAAACGACCTGCCATAACTGATTTACGCGTATCAGCATCAACTAACATAGTTTTTAATCCTAGCTTCGCTAATGAGATTGCTAAGTTAGTCGATACAGTACTTTTCCCTTCATTTTCTGAAGTTGATGTAATTGCAATTACTTTTTTATCTTTTCCTAAAAATTGGATGTTTGTACGTAAGGCATTATAATACTCTTCATTTTTAGGATCAACTATTTTTTGGTTTGTTAGTAAATTAATTTGTGCCATGTATTTTCACCTTATCTCTTTCCTGTTTTTGTGTCTGGAACTACACCTAAAAGTACTAATCCCATTGTTTCTTCAATATCTTCTGCTCTCTTAACTCTGTCATCTAGTAATTCGAATAATACTACTCCCGCTACTGCTAAGATAAATCCTAATGCTGTCGCTAAGATTGCATTCTTAGGAATATTTGGAGAACTTGGTGAAGTAGCTGCTTTTGCCTCTTCTAGTGTTGTTACATCATCGATTTTTGTTACTTCCTTAATTTGGTCTGCTGAGATTTCTTTTACAATATTCGCTAAATCACTAGCTACTTGTGGATCTTTGTCTTGAACAGTAATTGAGATGATACGAGTATCTTTCGGTGCATCTACACTAACTTTTTTTGCTAGTTCTTTCGCTGTAAGTCCTGTTCCACTTTTCTCTGCTGAATCTTCCATAACTTTGTTAGAAAGAATGATTTCTTTATAGTCTTTTACTAATAGTGATCCTAATTGAACATCTTGAGTAGTAATTGCTTTTTTCTCATCTTTCGTTTGGTTAACAACATATACTTTCGTAGTAGAAGCATATTGTGGTGTTACTATGAAAATACTAACCGCAAGTGATAAAGCAGTAAATAATAGTGTCACTAATACTATTAATATCTTCTTCTCCCAAATTCTTCTTAACAGTAGCATAATATCTAACTGTATTAAATCTTTTTCTTGATTATCCATTGTGTTGTTTTTCCTCTCTTTATATTATTTTATTCATTAATAGTTTTTCTTGATTTTTTTCAAATAGTTCATAAGCTATTGTTGGTCCGTATTTTTTCTCGATAATATCGTATGCTTCTTTCATAAATGTTCTACGAGAATCCATATTGTGCATGTCGCTTGCGATGAAGTGAACTAGCTCTTGGTCTAAGTATTTCTTAGCACGTTTTTTGTAATGTTTATGTTTATCACCAATAAGCTTTGGTTTAAGAACACTAGCTGCATTAACCTGGATATAAGCACCCATGTTAATTAACTCTTGTACACCTTTTTCGTCTACATCGTTGTACCTTTCAACGTGTGCTACTACTGGCGTTAACCCTAGTAAGATTATCTTGTTCAGTGCTCTATGAATTTCTTTATAACGCATTTCATAAGGGAATTCAACAAGTACGTAGTCTGTTTCTGCTAATCTTGGGTATTCCCCACTTTCGATTTTTTCGATTTCACCTTCTTTGTAGTAGACTTCACTTCCTAAGTAAACTCTTAGGTCTTCCGCTACTTCAGCAGCGATTCCTTCTACTCGTTTGAAGTTTTCTCTAATTATTTCTATGTCTGTTTCGAACATTCCGCGTCTTCTATGAGGTGTTGCGATAATAGTTCTGACACCTTGTCTGTAACTTTCTTCTAGTAAATCACGAGTATCTTTTTCAGTTTTTGCTCCGTCATCTACTCCGAAGACTACATGGGAATGTATATCTATCATTCTAATTCCGTCTCTCATCTACTTACCTTCCAATACATCTTTAATATTCGCTGTAACTTCCGCTAGACTTTTATCGTCAATTTGCATCATGTACAGTTGAGCTCCTGGCATCGCGTATGATGGTAAGCCCATACTTCCAGTACCAGTCAAAGCTTGAGAAGTTACGTTGTAATCTTTACCTGCACTAAGTTGTTCATTCGCAAGTCCCATAGCTGTCTCTATAGGCATATTCGTCTGGATTGACTCACTCAAGTCTTTAATAACGCTTTGATAGTTCGCTAATCCTTCTTTCGATGTCAGTTTTTTAATTATCGCTGTAATAACCTTTTCTTGGTTTTTACCACGATCATGGTCTCCACCAGTAAGACTATATCTTTCGCGTACAAATGAAAGCGCCATATCAGAATCCATATGTAATAAGCCTGGTTGGAAGTTTTTACTTCCAATATGCGATACAAATGCTTGATCATTGTAAACATCTACCCCACCAACAGTATCAATCAGTTTTAGGAATGATGTGAAGTTAAGTCTTGCATAATAATCAATTTTAATACCGTAGATATTCTCTAATGTATGAATTGATGATTCTACACCGTATAATCCTGCGTGCGTAAGTTTGTCGTATTGATTATTACCACCGTCTGCAATCTTCACATATGAGTCACGTGGTGTTGTAGTTAATAAGATTTTTCCAGTTTTTTTGTTTACTGTCATAATAATATTAACGTCTGAACGACTAACACTTGATACTGGTCCGTATGTATCAATACCACTTACATAAACATTGAACACATCTCCAGCATTTTGTTTTGCTTTAGCATTTACAGTTTTTGTTATTTTGTATGAGTATATTACTTTTGTTTTATCTTTAAAGTCTTGATGTTGACTTGTGATTAAGTCTTCAAACGAGCTGTTTAGCACCATTGCTCTAGCTGTTCCCGCTGTTAGTTCTTCATAAGCTGAGATGTAGTTTTTCGACTCAGAAAGATTTAAACTTTGTTTTTCTTTGTCTCTAATCTCTTTCATCAGCTTATTGATGTTTTCTCCATCTGAAGAAACTGGCGCTGATACTGTAGCATCTTTTAGGTCAGCTAGTTTTTCTGCTTTATCATCTTTTAAGACTACAACACTCATAGTATACTCACTAACTGCTGCATTATTGTTTAAATTATCGAATAAACCAATCGCTGTTCTAAATTGCATGTATGAGAATATCAAGGCAATATTCATTATTACTAGCATTATTACATTAAATATTTTTGCTTTTTTCTTGATTATTAAAAATATCGACAGTATTATCGCTACGATTATTACTCCAATTATCGCATAGTTAATTCCTCTAAAATTAAGGAAGTCGTATTTTAACATTGTCCAACTTACCAATCCACCGAGTATAATCAGTAAAGCAGCTAATATACCATTAACTATATCGAAAGCTCCTATACCCGATTCGCTTCTAGCATTACGGCTACTTGAATTTCTTCTCATTATTTTTTATCCTCTTTAATTTATAAAATTTACTAAGACAGCTCAGATTTAATTGTTCCTCACCGTTTATTGATTCTCCATCAATCTGAAAATATTTCTGATTTGTCGTTACTGTTAATGCGTTCGCAGTTAAATGCTTAACTCTCTTTAGTTTATTGTGTTTTTTAAGAAGTAAACAAAGGTAATTATAGATAAACGTTAGAATATTCATGTTTTCCATTATCATAATGTGGAGTTTACCATCTTGACCCGTGGCCGTTTGTGAAAACTTTATCCCACCACCTTCATAAGGTTGAATCATAATATTTAGTAAATATAAACTATCAGTATCTATTTCACCAGAGTCCCACGATATTTTTGCCTTATATTTTTTCAGCATGAAAATACCTATTACTCCTTGAAGAAGATAGATATACTTGCCTAAATATTTCTTTAACTTCGAGCCATTCGCTCTTTTTATTATGTCAGCATTAAAACCGATATCTAATCCCGAACAGAATTTTCTATCGTTAACAACACCTACATCATATTCTATAAATTTCTTTGAATCTAATAATTTACTTATTTCAATAGTTTTATCGAACTTTATAGATCTCGCAAGATCATTACCAGAGCCATACGCAAGATAAATGAATTCTTTCCCGTGATAGTTATTTACTACCTCATTAATAGTACCATCACCACCGATGACAATTAATTCATCACCGCGGATTTCATTCATCAAGTCACTTGCATTCTTATTTTTAGAGGTTTTCAGTACCTTGTACTCTAGCTTTTTCCTCTTTAAATCACGCTCTATTTTTTCAAGTTCAACAAGACTTTTTTTACTCCTAGAATTAACAATTATTTCAATCATATTACGAACCTATTCAAAAATACTTCATCCTAACAATTATACTACAAAAACAAGCATTTATCAAAGATTTATCTGTTTTAAAACGCTTAAAACAATAGATTATTTTACTTACTTTAAGACTAATTCTGTTATTATAATTTTCGTGTAAAATACTCCCTAAGTGAATTATTTTTTATATTAAATAATTTGAAAATTAATTTTAATTTTTATAAAAACGGAACCCTTCAATATCTCTTATTTACCAAGTTATTTAGATAATTAGAATATATAAATGGTTTCTAGATTAATATTCAAGCATCCCCCCTTAGAACCAGCTTCCTTATATTTTCACTAAAAAAATAGCCAGCTAATAATACCTATAAAACATCTAATTAAAATACTTGAAAATACTTGATCAATCGAAGATTTTATGAGCCAACTTTTCTAGGTAAAATCTCAGATAATGCCCAATTTATGATTTTTGGCATAAATAAAAAACTATTCTATCAATATTTTGACGAAGATATCCAATCTCCGACAACTTTCAAATCAATAGAATAGTTTATTATTTTTATCAAATATTCACAAATATAGTAAGTTACTCTTACAGGTACTCTAATCTGTCAATTTCTGGCTTTTCAGGTGTTTGTGTAAAATCTATATCGACTGGATTTTTAGGCGCTTTTCTTGCGAACAACATAATCGCCACGATAAAGTATAGTAAGTATACAGGAAGTAGTATACCAACTGTCATTACACCGATTACAATCGCTGAGATTAAGAATAAAATTCCCGAAACAATTCTCGCTTTCATAGTAAATGACGCTATTAACGCTAATAATAAAGCAACAATCGCAACTATTGTATAAACTTTCACCAATAATACAAGTAACGATACTATGTCTAAACCTGAACTTTTTAACAATGATTCAACTCCTGGATCTTGTAATAAATTATAAAGTATAGGTTCAAATTCCTTTTGTTTAAATGCAGTCGCTAACTGACTAGAGAATGCCCCAAGAGATAGTAACACTGTTATAAGTATCATAATAACATTCGCAATCCACGCTAATATTTTTTCAACTTTTCTGCTAAATGGTTTCATAAAGTTCTCCTTTAAATATATATATTGATTAGATTATACCACAAAACACTTAGAATTAGTAATATTTAACCTTTTCTAATAAATAACATAAAAGCGACAATAAAATACAATAAGTAGACAGGAAACGCAACTTCTGTCGCCATCCCAGCAATCATAAGAGCTAAAAATAAAAATAACACACCTGAAAAAATTCTATGTTTCATATTGAAAGTCGCTAATAATGCTATAAGTGTTGATAGTAAGACTGAAAATTTAATAAGTTGTACAAATATTTCAATCATTCTATAATACTCCATTCTTGTGTGAAGTAAAAAAGTTTCTACAAGGCTAGAAGATGTAAACCTGATAAATTCAGGAGTTAAAAACATTCCTTCCAGCAGTCTATCAAAAAAACCTGTGTACATCAAGACTACCATTGAAATTAATATTATATTCGCTATCCAAGCTAAAGTTTTTTCTATTTTTCTGCTAGATGATTTCATAAACTTCTCCTTTATTTCAATTAACAACTAAATTATATCATAAAGCGAAGATAATTTATTTAACTTTAACCACTCTTACAGAAAAATTTACAAGTGATTCGATCTAATATATGGATGTATTTCCAACCCCATTTTCCCTTGTCTTAAATTTTTTTTTGAAATTATTACTAATATTCTACTTAATCCTATATAAAAAACCTAAGTAGCAACATTAATATCAATTCCCCACACTGGTGTTCCCAGCTTAAAGGATTCATATCAAATACTACTTAGGTTTCTATTAAAATTTTTTCGCTTCTGCCCCGGAATTGGCTGTGAACTATTCGGTTGTGAACCTTTTTAAGTTACGAACCTATTTTAGCTATGAAGTCTGATTCAACCTCAAGCATATTTAGCTACGAGCCTACTTGACTGCGAACCTGATTTGTACGCAAGATTAGTTGGCTATGAGCTTAAATTCTTAAAACCCTTAAATACTATCTTCCACGACGTTTTGCTTGTGGAGTAGCTTTTCTTACAGGTTTGTGGTTTTGTTGAACAACAGGTCTGTGTGCTGCCGGTTTTTGAGCAACTGCTGTTGGTCTTTGAACAGCTGGTTTTTGAGCTACTGGTCTATGTACCACAGCTGTAGGTCGTTGCGCTAGTTTGTGTGTAGTCACTACTGTAGGTTTGTGGTTTATCACTACTGTGTGGTTTGTAGTAGAAGAGTGACTTACAGAACCTGAAGCAACTAATTTTTTATGAACTTGAGTTGTAGCTACTACGTGAGCTTGAGTTTGAGTAGTTACATATGCATATGTTTGAGTGTACGGTTTGCTAATTTGACTAGCTGGTTTTTTAGTGAAATACACTTGATATACTAATTCTTGATCGTAGATCTTGTTAGCTGCGATTTGATTTTTACTTTCATTAGAAAAATCACGTTTTGAAATATTGTATTCATTAGCTAAGTTTTGAGGTAGAGAAATTGTTGCAAATACGTTCTCATCTCCTGATAATTTTACACTTTCTGCTAATTTTTTGTTAGTCCCTTCTTCAAGGTAATCAACTCTTACGTTGATTTTTTTGTTTGTAGCTTCTACTTTTGCATCATTCACATTAGCAAATGAGAAAACTAGTAATGCTGGTAATACTGCTTTTAAAAGTTTTTTAAACATAGTTTCTCCTTAATTCGTTTCTTTCGGAATTGATATCTAATATAAATACGTATCTTTACCGGAATTAATAATATCATAAATAGAAATTTACGTCAACCATTTTTTAAATAAATTTCATTATTTTACAAAGTTTTATATTCCTATAAACCATGTCTTCTATTACATTAAAACTCAACTTAAAATATACTTAAAATACAGTTAAAATAACATTAATTATCTACACAAACAATCGAACTTTCTTACGTGTTATTTGTCAATATTTCATATAAAAGATATCTAAAATAAAATAATACCAATATATTTAATTATTATATACAAATTACACTTCGCCTTTTATTTAAAACAATAACAACGACCTTACTACATAAAAAAATCGAGGCTGAGATTGCTCTCATACCTCGATTCATAATTAATAGTAGTAAAGTTATCTTGCTTTAATACTATTTGTTTTTGTTTTGACGTCTTCTTATAGCTAATGAAATTCCTGCGATTAGTGCTCCGAATCCAGCTGCGGCTGAGTTAGTTGTTTCGCTACCTGTGTTAGCTAGACGTTTAAACTCATCTTTAACTACGTCTACTGGTCCTCTTTCTCCTGCTGGGTTAGCTGGAGCATTTGGATCCATTGGTTTTTCTGGGTTTTGCCCCGGTGTTCCTGGGTTTTGTCCTGGTGTTCCTGGATTTTGTCCTGGTGTTTCTGGATTTGTTCCTGGAGTTCCTGAGTTCGCTCCTGGAGTTCCTGGGTTTTCACCTGGTGTTGCAGAACCTTTAGGTTTGAACACATGTAGAAGATTTCCTGTTGCCGGATCAACTTTTGTTCCTACTAGTTCGTATCCTGGTACTTCTCCAGCTGGATTACTTCCTTCTGCCAATGGTTTTAATGGTTTACCATTTACATCTACCCATACTGTTACTGGTTTCTTAGTTACTGGTTTGAAGATGTGCGTTACTTTTCCTGTTTCTGGATCTTTCACTGTTCCTACTAATTCATAGTTAGGTACTTTTCCTGGGTCTTTTGATCCATCTTCTTGCGGACGGATTACTTTTCCTTCTGTATCAACCCACTCAGTTACCTTGTTGACAACTGGTGTAGGAGTAAATACGTGGATTACATCACCAGTTTCTGGGTTTGTAATTGTTCTTACTAGTTTGTAGTTAGGTACACTTCCAGCTTCTTCTGTTCCTGGTGCAGTTGGTTTTAATGGTTTACCATTTACATCTATCCATACCGTAGTTTTTCCTTCTTTAGTTACTGGTTTGAAGATGTGTGTTACTTTTCCTGTTTCTGGGTTTGTAACTGTTCCTATTAATTCATAGTTAGGTACTTTTCCTGGTACTTTTGATCCATCTTCTTGTGGACGGATTACTTTTCCTTCTGTGTCAACCCACTCAGTTACCTTGTTGATAACTGGTGCAGGAGTGAACACATGGATTACATTTCCAGTTGTTGGATCTATAGTTGTACCTACTAGTTTGTAGCTTGGTACTTTTCCTGCTTCTTCTGTTCCTGGTGCAGTTGGTTTTAATGGTTTACCATTTACATCTACCCATACTGTAGTTTTACCTTCTTTAGTTACTGGTTTAAAGATGTGTGTTACTTTTCCTGTTTCTGGGTTTGTGATAGAACCTACTAGTTCGTAGTTAGGAATAGATCCCGCTGGGTATGTTCCTGGATTTACAGGTTTGATTGGATTTCCTTTTTCGTCTACCCACTCAGTTGTTTTACCTTCTTCGATAGATTTCTTAACTTTTTCAGCTTCTTTCTTAGCTTCTTCTTTAGCTTTTTCTTTTTGCTCTGGAGTTAAGTTTGGATCTTTATCGATGTTTTTGATTTTCTCTTCAAGTTCTTTTTCTACAGATTTTTTAGCTTTAGCTTTGTCTTCTGGTGAAGGTGTAGTTGGGTTATCAGAAGATGGAGTTCCGTTCTCAACTTCTTTCTTACCGTTTTCTTTTGCTTTTTCTACTTCTTCTCTAGAAGGTGCTTTATCAATTTCCTTCTTAGCTTCTTCTGCTATTTTCTTAGCTTGTTCTTTTGCTTTTTCTTTTTGCTCTGGTGTTAGGCTTGGATCTTCATCGATTTTCTTAACTTTATTTTCTAAAGTTTTGTCAATCTCTTCTTTAGCTTTAGCTTTGTCTTCCGGAGTTGGTTTTTCTGGAGTTGGAACTTCTTTTTCAAGTTCTTTCTTACCAGATTCTTTAGCTTTTTCTACTTCTTCTTTAGAAGGTGCTTTATCGATTGCTTTCTTAGCTTCTTCTGCTTCTTTCTTAGCTTGTTCTTTTGCTTTTTCTTTTTGTTCTGGTGTTAAGTCTTTGTTTTCATCAATTTTCTTAACTTTTTCTTCTAGTGCTTTATCGATTGCTTCTTTAGCTTTTGGTTTCTCTTCTGGAGTTACAGGAGTCTTCTCTACATTTTCTTTACCTTTTGTAGTAACTTTTTCTACATCTTCAGGAGTCTTAGCTTCTTTTAATGCTTTCTTAGCTTCTTCAAGAGCTTTTTCTTTCTCCTCGTTTGTTAACTCAGGATTTTCTTTGATCTTGCTTTCTTTTTCAGATAAAGCTTTGTCGATTGCTTTGTTAGCTTCTTCTTTAACATCTTTATAAACGTAAGTTACTTCTGTAGTTCCTTCTGTTACTTTACCGTTCTCATCACCTTTAGTTGATGTTGGTACTAATACGTATAGTTTTCCATCTTTTGTAGTGATTGTTGCTGGTTTGTTGTCAGTTGTGTCATATGCTGAGCTTACTGATCCGTCTGTAGTATCTTTAACATCTTCTGCGATTGTGTTACCTGCTTCATCAGTGTAGTGAACTACTACGTTTCCTTTAACTTCTTTGTACACATATGTTACTTCTGTAGTTTTACCTGCTTCAACATCTCCAGTTTCGTTACCTTTAGTTGATGCTGGTACTAATTCGTATACTTTTCCTTCTGGGGTAGTGATACGAGTTGGTTTCATGTCGTTGTCAGAAGTATCATATTTAGCTCCTGGTTTACCGTCTTTAGTATCAACAGCGTCAGTTTGAAGTGTGTTTCCAGCTTCGTCTACGTAGTGAACTACTACTTGTCCTGCTTTTTCGTATACATAAGTGATTTCTGTAGTTCCTTCTACAACAGCACCGTTTTCTGGTTTAGAACCTTCTTTAAGTTCTTTAGCTGTTAAGTAGTAAACTTGTCCATCTTTTTCAAGTTTAGCTGGTTTATTGTCAGTTGTATCATATTTGTCACTTAGTGATCCATTTTCTACGTCTTTAGTATCTGCAGCTAATGTGTTTCCTTCTGTATCAACATAGTGAACTACTACATTACCAGTAATTTCTTTGTACACGTAAGTTACTTCTGTAGTTTCTCCAGCTTTAACTTTACCAGTTTCATCACCTTTAGTTGATCGAGGGATTAATTCGTATACTTTTCCTTCTGCAGTTGTGATACGATTTGGTTTCATGTTGTTATCAGCAGTATTGTAGTCTGAGTTTGGTTTACCGTCTTTTGTATCAACAGCATCTACTTTAATAGTGTTACCTTTCTCATCAGTGTAGTGAACTACTACTTGTCCTGCTTTTTCGTAAACGTAAGTCACTTCAGTTTTACCTTCTACTACGTCTCCGTTTTCTGGTTTAGAATCGTTTTTAACAGCTTTTTCTGTTAAGTAGTAAACAGTTCCGTCTTTTTCGATTTTCTCTGGTTTGTTGTCAGTTGTATCGTATTTAGCGTTTAGAGAAGCACCTTTAGTATCTTCTTTATCTTCGGCGATTACATTACCTTCTGTATCAACGTAGTGAACTACTACATCACCAGTTACTTCTTTATAAACGTATGTTACTTCTTTAGTTTCACCCGCAACAACTTTACCAGTTTCATCGCCTTTAGTTGCTGTTGGTACTAGTTCGTATACTTTTCCTTCTGCAGTTGTGATACGAGTTGGTTTCATTCCGTTATCAGAAGTGTTGTAGTCTGATCCTGGTTTTCCATCTACAGTGTCTTTAGCGCCTGAAGCAACATTTGCACCAGTTGCATCAACACCTACTAATGGAGTTCCATCTTCTGTTTGATAATTAACTACTACTTGTCCTGCTTTTTCATAAACGTAAGTTACTGTAGTTGTTCCTTCAACAACATCTCCAGCAGCTGGTTTAGAACCATCTTTAACTTCTTTAGCTGTTAAATAATATTTAACACCGTCTTTAGTGATTTCAGCTTTTTTGTGGTCTGCTGTATCGTATTTAACGTTTAGAGAAGCATCTGTTTCGTCTTTCTCGTCTTCAGCAAGTACGTTACCTTCAGTATCTTCATACTTAACAACAACATTACCTTTTACTTCTTTATAAACGTATGTTACTTCTTTAGTTTGACCTGATTCTACAGTACCTGTTTCATCACCTTTAGTTGATGCTGGTACTAGTTCGTATACTTTTCCTTCTGCAGTTGTAATACGAGTTGGTTTCATTCCATTATCTGCAGTGTTATATTCAGAACCTGGTTTTCCATTGTCAGTATCTTTAGCACCTGAAGCAATATCTTTACCATCTGCAGTACCTGTTAATGGAGTTCCGTCTTCTGTTTGGTAGTTAACGATTACTGATCCAGCTTTTTCATAAACGTAAGTTACATCAGTTTTACCTTCTACTACATTTCCTGTTTCTGGTTTAGAATCATCTTTAAGACCAGCTTTTGTAATGTAGTATACAGTTCCGTCTTCTGCAGTAATTTTTTCTGGTTTGTTATCAACAGCAGTGTCATATTTTTCGCTTAGAGATGCACCTTTAAGGTCATCTTTATCAGCTGCGATTTTGTTACCTTCTTTGTCAACATAGTGAACTACTACGTCCCCAGTAACTTCTTTATAAACGTATGTTACTTCTTTAGTTTCTCCAGCTACTACTGTACCTGTTTCATCACCTTTAGTTGCTGTTGGTACTAGTTCATACACTTTTCCTTCTGCAGTTGTGATACGGTTTGGTTTCATTCCGTTATCAGAAGTGTCATATGCTGATCCTGGTCTTCCGTCTACAGTGTCTTTTGCACCTGAAGCTACGTTAGCACCTGCTGCATCAACACCTACTATTGGAGTTCCGTCTTCTGTTTGGTAGTTAACTACTACTTGCCCAGCTTTTTCGTAAACATATGTTACTTCAGTAGTACCTTCTACTACGTCTCCAGTTTCTTTAGAACCATCTTTAAGAGCTTTAGCTGTTAGGTAGTATTTAACACCATCTTTGGTAATTTCATCTTTTTTGTGGTCTGTTGTATCGTATTTAACGTTTAGAGAAGCATCTGTTTCGTCTTTTTCGTTTTCAGCGATTACGTTACCTTCAGTATCTTCATACTTAACGACTACGTTACCTTTTACTTCTTTATAAACGTATGTTACTTCTTTAGTTTCTCCAGCTACTACTTTACCAGTTTCTTCACCTTTAGTTGCTGTTGGTACTAGTTCGTATACTTTTCCTTCTGCAGTCGTGATACGGTTTGGTTTCATTCCGTTGTCTGCAGTGTTATAGTCAGTTCCTGCTTTAGCGTCTGTAGTATCTTTAGCACCTGAAGCTACATTTGCACCATCTGCAGTTCCTTCTAATGGAGTTCCATCTTCTGTTTGGTAGTTAACGATTACTGATCCAGCTTTTTCGTAAATGTAAGTTACTGTAGTTGTTCCTTCTACTACGTCTCCAGTAGCTGGTTTAGAATCACCTTTAAGTTCTTTAGCTGTTAAGTAATATTTAACACCATCTTTAGTGATAGATTCTTTTTTGTGGTCAGCTGTATCGTATTTAACATTTAGAGAAGCATCTGTTTCATCTTGTTCGTCAGCAGCAAGTGTGTTACCTTCAGTATCTTCATACTTAACAACAACGTTACCTTTAACTTCTTTATAAACATATGTTACTACTTTAGTTTCTCCAGCAACAACTTCACCTGTTTCTTTACCTTCAGTTGATTCTGGTACTAATTGGTAAACTTTTCCTTCTGCAGTTTTAATACGTTCTGGTTTTAAACCATTATCTGCAGTGTTATATGCTGTTCCTGGTTTTCCGTTATCAACATCTTTTGTGCCTGAAGCTACAGTTTTACTTTCATTACCAACTACTGTACCTGTAAGAGCTGTTCCATCTACAGTTTTGTAGTTAACGATGACTGATCCAGCTTTTTCATAGATGTAAGTTACTTTTGTAACACCTTCTACTACTGTTCCTGTTTCAGCTGGAGCGTCTTTTTCTACATCATTTACAGCTGTTTTAGTAGCATCTGCTTTAAGGTAGTAAACATTTCCTTGTGCATCTGTAAGTTTTTCTGGTTTTTCATCTGCATTTTCTTTAGTGTTATAGGCTACGTTTTTAGGAGTTGTAGTGCTACTTACAATTACATCTTGTCCATCAGCATCAACATAGTATTTCTCAGTTACTACTTCAGCTACTGTTTCAGGCGTATCAGTGTAAGGAGCTTTTAATTCTGTTCCGTCTTCTGTTTGGTAATTAACAACTACCGAACCTTTTTTCTCTACTTCACGAGTTTTTTCTTCTGCATATTTGTAAGTGATTGTTGTAGTACCACTTGCTAAACGGTATGCACGAAGAGGAGTGATTTCATCACGGTAAGAGTACTCTTCAACTTCCGGCTCAGGACTATTTAATTTAAGAAGAAAATCAGGAGTATCTTCTATAGTACTTGAATCTGATTCAGAAACGCTTGCTATATCAGCTGTTATATCAGTTGTAGGTCTTCCTTTATCATCAACTTGATCTCCCTTATCAGCAATAATCGCCGCAGGAGTACCAGCTTCCGCTTCCATTCCTATAGTTATATATTGCTTGAAGTTTAAAAGGTTATCTTCACGTCCTTTTTCTTGAAGATATGCAAGATATTTTTTTACAAAAGCTTTGTTTGCATCTCCTGTTAAAGTATCTGGAGCCGCTTTAAAGTTTTGTACCATTTCATATGTTCTATTTAAAGTAGCCCCAGCTCCATCTTTACTATCTGCTACATTATCACTAGATGACAATTGTATCTGTGCTGTTAAAGAGAAACTCTCTTTTTTAGCTGTTACATAGGTATTTTTCTCAAGGACGAAAACATAGTCTCCTTCTTTGATTCCACCATCAGCTGTTACGTTAGCTGAAGTGAAGTTTTTTGCTGTAGCTTCTCCGGCTTTGAAAGCTTCTACCATCTTAGCATCAGAAGTGATCGCACCTGAATCAGCTTGTACATATTTACCATATGTTCCTTTTCCTGTTTGTTCAACGATCCAAGCTTTTCCACCAGGTTTTACAGTATCATAAGTGATTTTACCTTCTGCATTGTTTAATCCTTCTGGAGTCAATTTCGCAGTTACATCACCTAGAGTTGTATCAGAGTAAACTCCAGCACCGTCACCAGTAGTTTCAACCTTAGGTTCTCCGATTAAATGATAAGTTTTTCCGTCTTTTACGATTGTTTCTTTCTTACCAGTTTCTTTAGCGTTATCTAGATCGCTAGATTCTGCATCGCCACCTGTAGTTCCTTTGAAAACTTCTCCTGATTTTCCGTATACATCGTATGGTGTTTCGATAGTTTTATCAGCACCAGAATTTTGGTTTTTGTTTTCTTCTAATACAGTATTACCTTCAGCAGTTACATATTTATAATCTACTTTTCCTGTTTTAGTAATTGTATTTGTTCCATTTTCAGTTGGATCAGTTGAAAATTGTCTACCTTCATCTGGGTTCTGAATATTAGCTGTATCTACAATTACTGATCCCTTATCATTTGAGATCGTCGTTGTATTATCGCTGTTTTCTTTCATCGCCGCTTCTGCTGAGTTAGCACCAGCTGATAACGCGATTGCAGTACCAACGATTACACCGATTGCTCCGATTTTAACTGAATCAGAACGACCGTTTTTGAACTTACGTATAGAGAATTTATCATTCTTATTTATTAACATAAATCTACCTTCCTTTTTTTATTTTTATAACTTAACAATATTTTCTTTCATGATTCTTTCTAAACAAAACTTAAATAACTAACGTTAGTTTAAAAATTCTCAGGATATATTCTAATACTTTAAGCCCTTAAATGCAATTATTTTGATATTAAATGAATGTTAATAATATAAAGTATCATTTACATTTTTATTTTCAATAATTTACATAAATTTACTTCAAATCAATAATATTCAAAATCTGTGATTTTTTAACGGTTTACAGAAAAAATCCACCCTTGCGAGTGAATTTTTACCTTTTATATTATTTAATTGAATTATTTTATATTTTTTATATATTCTAGATATACTATTCAGTGTATTTGTCTATACCAATTTACCAACCTAGTGTTACATTTATAAATTCACATCCAAGACGACGTAATTCTTTTTGTCTATCGTTATAATAGGGTACTTCAATACCTTTCACAACAACGTTCTTCGTGTTTTTAAGGTGTAGACTTACAGACGATGTGAAATGATACACTTCGACAAACTCATATTCTTTGAATAATTCTACTAAAGCATCTTCAAATATTAATGGCGTAACTAGATATTTAACATTATCAATTTTGAATTGTTCTTTTGGATGAGGTACATAATAATCTACATTCAATGCTTTTGCATAAGTAGTAATGAAGTTCACCGAAATGCTCTCATCTTTTTCTGAGAAGTTTTGACCAAGAAGAACTTTAGCTGTTCTACCATTTTTTACAGGTTCTACATCTAACTTAAAGAAGTTTTCTAAATAGACCAACTTCTCTTTTGCGACAACATGAAAATCACTATCGTATAATGTATAATGTTTTTCTGTGTTTTTGATTAAATCATCACGAGTTAAACCATATTTACCTACTTGTATACTGTTCAAAGGTTGTGCATACATTCCTTTGGGATAGATATCTGCATAACCATCATCAAAACTCAGCAAGTGTTTATATTTTGAACGAGCAACTATATCTAGAATTAACGGATTATCAAAGCTCGCATAGAATATTTTATCGTATTCTTTCGTGCACTCATTAAGAGCTTTTTCGTAAATCGTTTTATCAGTACCATGAAATACTAAATCAAAATCACGAGAATAGTACGCTTGTCTTTCATTCATCACAGGCGTGATATATACTTTTAAGAATTTTTCTTCTGAATATAGGTTTTCGATATAGTTAGCTATCTTCGCCTGCAGAGGTGTCGTTGCGATTATTAAATTTTCCATATTGTTCTCCTTTCACTTTTTATCTAAATTTAAAGGGAATGACTCAAAAATCGTAGTTTCAAAGAAACGTTTTGTCAAGTCAGTCCCTTATTTCCTATTTTTTATTATTTTACTGAGCTTACTTATCTCATGTTCATTAAATCCAAGTAGTATTTACTTACATTTTCTAGTGAATATTTTTTCGCAAGAGTTATATTACCCTCATTAGATTTTTGGAAATCAGCTTGCTCCATCTGCATTATTTTTTCTACTAGGCCGATTTGACTTCTGAATAATGTTATTGAATCCGACTGACTAGCATAATATCTATGCGCAAAATCAACATCAGATAACAATCCTAATAGACCTTGACTTGCCGCTTCAACAAAGGCATTCGCAAATAGTTCTGAAAAACTTGCCGAAATATAACACTGATGTTTTTGATAAGATACTTCTTCCACAATTCCTACAAATTTGATATTAGGAGTAAGTTCATACTTATCTTTCAACTCAGCAAGACGCTCTTCAGTCCCACCATAAAATGTGATTTTGGCTTTTGAACCAAGGTTATACAGTTGGATAAAAGTTTTAATAACAAGTTCCACGTTTTTCAGTTCTTGCATATTCCCTACAAGGCAGTAATCCGTAACAGGACCAATATTTTTCACCTCGGCAAAATTCTCCGTAACCATCGGCGGTAAAAATCTCACATCATAATCAAGTTTAGCAAGTTCTTCAGTAAGTCTTTCACCAGCGACTAGATAACTAGTCATCCCACGAAGATTAGCAAGCTCTAAATTTCGAAGGACATTTTCATGAATAACTTCGTAATAATTTTTTCCAGTATTTTCCATAAAACGACATAGGTTCGGCGCAGGAACAATATGTTGATCACGAATAAGAAGATCATCTTGCTTAGCATTAACCGCAAGATATTTCACCAGTAAATCCTCCTCTGCCAGGATTTCATCGTCTTTTAGGAAGATATATCCAGGATAAAATAAACGAACCGGCACTGGCTGTTTAAATGGATCCATGTACTTCATTTTTAAAGCTACACTACCGTCCCTATTGTACAGAAGCACCTCTCCAGCCTTATAATCTTCGAAAAGAAACGGTGCTTCAGTGAAATAAAACTTACCTGAACCGTCACTTAGAGTAACCGAGCTAACAAAACCATCTTCCGTCAGAACTAGCTTATCACCTTCTTCTAATTCAAGAACATCAGGACGGATTGAAGGATCTTTATGACCGATGTCAGAATAACTAAATGGCACACAAATTATCTCCTCATCTAAAAAACCTAGTTTTTTTATATTCTCTTTCCAGTTATCTCTAATTTGAGGTGCACTTGCTAAATGCAGATAGTCTACATTTAGGTTTCTCGCCACCTTTGCTCTATATAGTTGAGTGGTTTCAAAACCGTATCTATTAGTTTCTCTAACCGGGTGCATAGTTATTATTCTTGGCATAATCTTTCCTTTCTCTATCTAATATTTATCGATGAGTTCATCATCTTCTATATACTATTTTAGTCAATTAATTTTATCATAAATAGGTTTAGCCCGCAACAGAAGGGCGTGTGGTATGTGGGGAGGAGGTTTCTCAGCGTTTCTAACTATAAAAACGAGCTAGAGATACATAACAATGCATCTCCAGCTCTGAATATATTATCTTTCTATTTTTACGTAGATTATAGTCACTAGTTATTACCAATATAATTTCTATAAATATTTCTCAAATTCTTGTTCACTTAGATTCAATTTACTAGAAGCTATTTCTTTCGTTAGGAATCCGCCTTTTACTAAATCTACCATCATACTTAATCTTCCTTGCTCGATTCCTTCTTCTCGCCCTTGTTGAAGTCCTTGTTGAAGCCCTTGTTGAAGTCCTTCCGCTATTGCTTGTTCTTTTTCTTCTTTAACATAAGCTAGGTGAGCATAATATCCATCAAAGTCTCTTCTTTTCTCATCAAACATACTCTTCTCCTCCTTGGTCCATTCTCTTGGATTTATTATACTATCCGCTTGTTCCATTATTTTTTCTGGTTCATGTGTAAATGGTTTATTTCCGAAAAATTCTATCCAACGCACTTTTTTGTAGTTTTCAGTTGTGTTCGTACTGTATTTTTCTATTTCCAAAAACACGATTCTAATTAAATTTCTTTTCTCTTTTATACCTTTAAATTTAACTTTTAGTTCTTCATAATTGTCATCATCTCTCATACTGAATGTATGAATCGCTCGATTATCATCAAAATATGATTTCTCTGTTATCGCTATTGCATAAACCGGTATTAATTCTTGAGAGAGATAATGTGTATCTACTCCCTCTTTCTTATACTCGTCTAAGTTTTGTGATACTTGTTCGCAGATGTATAACCACAATCTTTTTATAAAATCTACCTGCATAGCCACTTGAATTTCTATAATTACTTGCGTTCCATCATCTAATCCTGCAAGTACATCTACATGAGTCACATATGGAAGTACCTCTTTATAAGGTTTAGCATGTATCTGCGCACCATCTAGAATTTTTACAGAAGTTACTGGTAAGTCTAATAAGTCTCGTATAAATTGTGCTGTTACCTCTGTATTGTTAAATACTTTTTTCGCTACTAAATCCATCATAGGACGTGTGTCTTTATTACGTAATTGTTCCATTGTCTTTTCCCCCTATTATTTACATATGAAACTGATTTTAAATTTTAATTTTTTTCTTCCTCATCATCTTCATTATACTCTATAAATTACCTTATTTCTAATAAAAACCTCATTAGAATCCATTATTTTTTTGGTATTACAATCATACACTATATTCCTCCCACCTCAGAATTTGACAAAGAACCAAAAAATCACCCTCGAAATGTATCGAGGGTGATTCTCTTTATTTTAGACTGATAATTAAATCTTAGTCTTCTTTTTTACGTTTTCTGATTGCTGCTGCAATTCCTGCAAGTAATACACCGAATCCTGCTGCCACTGTGTTAGATGTTTCGCTACCTGTGTTAGCTAAACGTTTAACTTGTGCCTTAGGAGTAGCTGCAGTTACTTTTCTGAAGATGTGACGGATGTTTCCATTTTCGTCAACTACAGTTCTTACGAACTCGTATCCTGAAACTTTTCCTGCTTCTACTGAACCTTTTACAGATGGTCTTAATGGGTTTCCATTTTCATCTGTCCATGTTGTAGTTTTTTCTACTACTGGCGTTGGTGTTGGAGCTGGAGTTGTAACTTTTTCGTATACGTGTTCGATATCTCCGTTTGGAAGTTTCTTAGTTTCTACGAATCTGTATCCTGGAATATCTTTCTTCGGTTGTTCTCCATCTTCTGTTGGATTTCCTGGAATTACATTTCCTTCTTTATCCTTGAATGAAGTTGTTACTTTTTCGTATACGTGTTCGATATCTCCGTTTGGAAGTTTCTTAGTCTCTACAAAGCGGTATCCTGGAATATCTTTCTTCGGTTGCTCTCCATCTTCTGTTGGGAAGTTTGGAATTACATTTCCTTCTTTATCCTTGAATGAAGTTGTTACTTTTTCGTAGATGTATTCTGTATCTCCGTTTGGAAGTTTCTTAGTCTCTACTACTTTGTATCCTGGAATGTTCTTAGGATCTTTTGTTCCTTCTTCTGTTGTTGTTCCTGGGATTGGGTTACCGTTTTTATCTAAGTGTTTTGTTGTTACTTTTTCGTATACGTGTTCTACGTCTCCGTTTGGAAGTTTCTTAGTCTCTAC